>JAURND010000139.1 GCA_030830425.1 Gammaproteobacteria bacterium | reverse complement strand
TTAGGGCCAATACCAGCCAAACATCGTAGGTTATCAATCAGTTGCTGTACGAGAGGGGTAAACATAGCGATGAAATTTTGAACCCCGCGGTCAATCTACGGGGATTTTAGAAAGTACTGAAAGATGAGCATAATCTATTTGAATTTAAGGGGGCATATGATGGATCCCGACCTTCGTCGGGACGCTTTGCGCCCCCCTGATTTTATCTCAACTTTCAAAGAGAACGAGTATATGTGCGCATTTTAAGGGAATTTTTCCATCAAAACTGACAAAATATGCGCGTTTGCTAGGTTACATATTTATTTGACCACATCGTCTTGTGAAAGACCTGGTGCACCTTCATACAGGCTTTTTACTTCAGTTTCCATTTGCCCATTCAATTTTTCAGTAGCATTGTTGACAGCGGCGATAATTAAATCGATACGAATTTGTGGTTCTTCTTCCCAAACACCATCGCCCACTTCTAATTTTTTTAGCGATCTTGAACCATCAACAGTGGCTTCTACAAAAATTTTGTCGGCGTCTTTAATGCCAGCCATGCCTGTTGTTTCTTTATTCGCAAACTCTCTTTGCATTTGTTGGAACTTATCTTGTATTTCCTTTGCTTTGCTCATGATTTCTTCAAGGTTTATGTCTTTCATCGGTTCTCCGTCTTTTGGGTTAATGATAGCAATCCCCGCCAAAAACGCGGTATTTGCTACTGGGTTAATGATTTTCGTCTGTTTTTTTAGTTCTAATTGAGTTAGGAATAATTTTTCCGTTAAACGCTGATAGTAACTGCTTTAAATGTGGGTCATTAGTGATCACATTTTCTGCATGGTATTGTCTTTGCTTCTCTTGCTGCTTGTCAAGCATGGCTGGTGTTTGTTTGCCTGGCGTATCTGTTTCGATGATAAGGCGCATGGGCTTGGCAAATTGCTTTTCTAATGCAGCAGCTATTTGCGATTCAGTTATTTTGTTGAGCAACATCGAATGATCAGGAGACAAGCCTAAGCGAATAAAATCTTCTGTTTGCTCGATTAATCTGGAGTGAGCCGCCAACATGGCAGCAGCGCCTTGCAGCTTCAAAGCGGACAACAAAACAGTCCAAGGCTCAGAAGTTTTAGCAGCAGGTACATATACACTGTTATCTTCGTGGTTGGTGAAATTTGATGAATGAGAGACAGAAGCCTGATTAACGCTTTCCGTTTTTGGTTTTAATTTTACAGGCTCTTTGGGGCTATGTTTTAAAGGTTCAGCGACTTTTTGATGATTTTCTAAAAGCGCAGTAATGGAGACATCCTGAGGACGAAAAGCAAGCATTCGCAACAAAGTCATTTCAAAACCACCACGTGATGTAGGTGCCAGTGGTAGATCTCTTCTGCCCATTAATGCAATCTGATAATACAATTGCAATTCTTCTGGCGACATCGTTTTTGCGAATTCCTCTATTTTGGCAGTTTCATAATGAGATTCATGTCGCGCATCAGGAATGATTTGCGTTAATGTAATTTGATGCAGAATGGACAATAGCTCTTCCAAGGCATGTTGAAAATCAACGCCAGATTCTGCTAAATGATCGATCTGCTTTAATAGATGAATGCCATCGGCTTTCATTAAATCGGCTAATAACGATAACAAAAGCTCAGGTTCTGTCGAACCCAATAAAGCTTTAATTTCTTTCAGCGTTATTTTACCATCGCTATAAGCAATCGCTTGATCCAAAAGACTTAAGGCATCGCGCATACTGCCTTGAGCAGCATAGGCTAAATCAGACAGCGCACTAACTTCATAGCTAATTTTTTCAGCCGTTAAGATATGCGCTAATTGCTGAGCAATTTGTGCTGTAGAAAGATTTTTCAAGTGAAACTGTAAACATCGAGACAATACGGTAACCGGCAATTTTTGAGGATCAGTGGTGGCTAGTAAAAAAATCACATGCGCAGGCGGTTCTTCTAGCGTTTTCAATAACGCATTAAAACTAGAGTTGGATAACATATGCACTTCGTCGATCAGATAAACCTTGTATCTACCTTGTGTGGGGGCATATTGCACGTTATCCAATAAATCACGAGTGTCTTCAATTTTCGTCCGAGAAGCAGCATCTACTTCTAGTAAATCTAAAAAACGTCCTTCATGATGCGCTTGGCAATTTCCACATTCCCCACACGGAGAAGAAGAAACACCTTGTTGGCAATTCACACATTTAGCGAGTAAACGCGCAATACTGGTTTTTCCAACACCACGCGTACCTGTAAATAAATAGGCATGATGTAAGCGATTTTTATCCAGTGCATTGGTGAGGGCTCTGACAATCGGTGTTTGTCCAACGACTTCAGAAAAACGACGAGGACGCCATTTTCGGGCAAGTACTTGATGGGTCATAAAAGATTAATACAAAGGATGAGCGAGGGGGAAAAAAGCAAAATGGTGGGTGGTTACAATAGCCGATCCAGGCACACGAGTCTGTCGCTGTCGCTGCTCCCTTCCGGGCCTGACGAGGTTCACGACATATCGCTGCTTGGTGACCATTGAACCACCCATGTTTGGAAGGGCTATCTTACAAGGGCGAGAGAGAGTCTGCAAGGTTATTTTTTCGCTATGTTGTTTCGGCAAGCAAACAACCAATGACTAAAGCTGTTGGGCTTCCGTTTGAACAAATATAATCTGTTTGAATTTAAGGGAGAAGTGTTCTGCTGCCCCCTTAAATTCAAATAGATGATACTGCTCGTATCAAAAAAGCAGACACATAAAGATACTCACTTTCAAGTACGAGCAGTATATGCCCATTTGCTAATTGTGCTGAATGGTTATTATTTTTTTAGTCAAGACAGTAAAAGATACGGGGTTTCTTAACATAACTAGTCTTGATAGACTCATTTTTTTCACTATTCATGGAAATAGTGAGTCATCACACTGAGCGCTTTTACAATTCGCCATGTGCAATCATTCGGCTCTTTTGAAATTTAAGTGGATAAATGTGAAATTGGTAGTAGGTTGATAAGCAGAGATATAGATGTGTCGTTCCCGCGAAGGCGGGAATCTATCCTAGAGTGGCAGTGACTTAAGGTGCTTTAGGATGGAGCAAGAGACGAAAAATAAGACTCATCTAAAACTGCTTGCCAAACATGGATGGGTTCCCGCCTTCGCGGGAATGACATACTGGCGGGAATAATATACTGCTCGTACTTGAATGTGAGAATTTTTATGTGTCTGCTTTGTAACCATTTAGCATAATTAGATAGAAGCAGTGGATCCCGACCTTCGTCGGGACGCTTCGCGAAAAACCCCCTGATTTTGTCTCAACCTAAAGGTGAAAAAGACAGCACCTTCAGGTTGAATGCGTATATGTCGCTCCTGCATTAATGTGATTTTTATAGCCGTAGTCGTTTTCATGACTTTTTTGTTCAACGGGCATCTGTGTCTTTTTGGCGCAAAACATGCACGCTTTTGTTTTTCCATGTTTCGGGTTGCTGACCTGCTTTAATTTGCTGATTTTCTTCTCGCGTATTCCTCTGTCTGGGTGCTTCT
>JAURND010000138.1 GCA_030830425.1 Gammaproteobacteria bacterium | reverse complement strand
GGGCGCATCAAGAAGGCATCAAAAGTATCGCTTTGGTCAATCCAACTGCATTGGCAATCTTAAAAGAACCGGGTAGCTGGGGTACTGAAGGAACAGGTGTAGATATTGTTTGTGGTGAAGGGCAACCGCTCGGCGTTCCAATGGCCTCTGGCGGTCCTTATTTCGGATTTTTATGCTGCAAAAAAGCACATGTTCGCCAAATGCCTGGACGCATTGTAGGACGCACCGTAGATCTAGATGGTAAACCTGGTTTCACATTGACATTACAAGCCAGAGAACAGCATATCCGCCGCTCTAAAGCCACTTCCAATATTTGTACAAATCAAGGCTTGATGGTCACCGCTGCAACTATCTACATGAGTTTACTCGGCCCTATCGGCTTAAAAAGCGTCGCTAGCAACAGCCATCATCAAGCACTGTCTCTCTACCAACAACTGATTGATATAGCAGGTGTTACACCCGTATTTAAACCGCCTTTCTTTCATGAATTTGTGATACACCTCAATAAACCAATTGAAAAAATATTACTGCTGTTAGCACAAGAAGGCATACAAGGCGGATTTGATTTATCGGTAAACTATCCAGAATTAGGACAATGTTTATTGGTTTGTGTGACTGAAACAAAAACGCCAGAAGACATTGCAGCTTATGTCAGTGCCATCAAAAAAGCCTTACAGTTTCTCTCTCACTAGGAGCTTTTAACATGACTTATAACACTATCACCGCACTCCCCTCTTTTTCAAATATTCGCTTAGATGCATTTGAAGCTGAGTTAAGCCAGCTATTGCAAAATAATTTGGCCCTATTAAAAAAATTAACGACCCAAACTGTCAGTTATACTTGGGAAAATTTAATGGCGCCTATGGAAGACATGGACGAAAAACTGCAGAAATTATGGGCGCCAATCAGCCACCTGCATAGCGTAGCCGACTCTGAAGAATTGCGTGAAGTCTATAAAAACAGCCTGCTTCAATTGTCTGATTATCAAATGGCGATGATGCAAAATACTGAACTTTTTCATGCTGTCGAAAAACTCGCTGCCAGCCCCTCGTTTCATGATCTGAATATCCCCAAAAAGAAAATCATCACAAATGCCATCCGTGATTTCAAATTAGCCGGTGTTCATCTCAATGCTGCAGATCAGAAAACATTCGCTGATTTAAATCAATCGCTTTCTCAATTATCGACACAATTTCAAGAACATTTATTAGACGCGACTCAAGCCTGGACTTACCATACCACCGATTCAATCCTGCTGGCTGGATTACCTGAACATGCGATATCAGCTGCCCAACAAATCGCTTCACAAAAAAAATTAGAAGGCTGGTTATTCACCTTAGACATGTCTGCTTATCTGGCTGTCATGACCTATGCGGATTCTGAAAAATTCAGACAAGATATGTATTGCGCCTATAACACTCGCGCTTCTGATCAAGGCCCTCATGCCAAACAGTGGGACAACGCTGAGGTCATGGAAAAAATACTAGCCACGCGCCATCAAATGGCCGCTTTATTAGGCTTCAATAACTATGCGGAATATTCGTTAGCGACAAAAATGGCTAAAACGCCTGAAGAAGTTATCCAATTCTTAAGACAGTTATCACACGCCAGTTTAGAAAAAGCGCAACATGAATTCGAAGAACTCAAAGCCTTTGCTAAAACACAATACAACGCTACCCATTTAAACCCCTGGGATATTGCTTATTACAGCGAAAAATTGCGCCAACATGCATACGATGTTTCTAAAGAAGCTTTTAGACCTTACTTCCCTGATACCACTGTCGTTTCTGGATTATTCAATATTATACACAAACTTTATGGTGTGACTTTTAAAGCAATTAAAAACGCAGATACTTGGCATGAATCTGTAACACTATTTGAAATTCATGACGATGCAAAAAATAGCGTACGCGGTTATTTATATCTGGATTTATATGCGCGCACCGGTAAGCGAGATGGCGCATGGATGAACGATGCTTATTCGCGTCGCCAGTTATCAAATGGTGATATTCAAGTGCCGATTGGTTTTGTGACTTGTAATTTTAATGCGCCTGTTGGCAATGATCCGGCATTGCTCACACATGATGATGTCACTACCCTATTTCATGAATGCGGTCATGCGCTACAGCATTTATTAACCACTGTCGATGAAGCAGGCGTTGCCGGCATTACCGGTATTCCTTGGGATGCTGTAGAAATAGCCAGTCAGTTTATGGAAAATTGGGGTTGGGAAAAAACAGGCATTGATCTGATTGCCGCGCATTACCAAACTCAAGAACCTTTACCGATTTCTCTGTTTGATAAACTCGTCAAAGCTAAAAATTTTCAGTCTGCCATACAGACAATTCGCCAACTGCAATTTTCGCTATTTGATTTTCGTTTACACTTAGAATACGACCCTGATCAAGCCGATCAAATACAACGCATTTTAGATGAAGTGCGCGCAGAACTATTTATCTTTCCCATTCCAACATGGAATCGTTTTCAACATAGTTTCTCGCATATTTTTAGCGGTGGTTATGCCGCTGGTTATTACAGTTATAAATGGGCAGAGGTATTGGCGTGCGATGCTTTTTCATTGTTTGAAGAAAACGGCGTATTTGACCCCAAAACCGGACAATCGTTTATGCAGACTTTTTTAGAAAGCGGTGGCGCAAAAGAACCAATGGATCTGTTCATTACATTTAGAGGACGTCCGCCCAAAATCGATGCACTGTTACGGCATCATGGTATTAAGCTTACTACAGCGGAGACAATACACGGATGACTCAAGAAGCGCTCAAAAAAAATGTCGCTGAATTTGCATTATCATATATCAAACCAGGAATGATCGTTGGGGTAGGCACAGGTTCTACTGTCAGATATTTGATTGAGGCATTAGCGACAATAAAACACCAGTTAGAAGGAACTGTTGCCAGCTCTATTGAAACTGAAAACCTACTTAAAATACACCAAATTCCTGTATATGACCTAAACAGCGTCAACAGTGTCGATATCTATCTAGACGGTGCAGATGAAGCCAATGCACATCGCTATCTGATTAAAGGGCGAGGCGGCGCATTGTTGCGAGAAAAAATTATCGCCACAGTAGCCAAGCAATTTATTGGTATGATCGATGAAAGTAAGCAAGTGGATATTTTAGGAGAAAAAGCACCTGTACCCATAGAAACAATCCCCATGGCGCGCAGTTATGTTGCAAGACAGCTCGTGAAATTAAAGGCAGACCCCGTTTATCGAGAAAATTACAAGACTGACAATGGCAATGTTATTTTAGATATTTATAATTTAAATCTTTTAAATCCTGTCGACATGGAGACTCGGTTAAAACAAATTACTGGGGTTGTAGAAACGGGGATATTTGCACATCGCCCTGCAGATCTATTACTGATCGCAAAAAAAAATGGGGTTATTGTTATCTAACCTTAATCTCGCCTGGCTGTTTTGCTAACTGCAAACAAGACAGCAAGTCCCATTCAAAAGGCCGGACTTGCTGTCTTGTTTTGTTGAAATTAAAGGGGCAGCAGAACACTTCCCCCTAAAAAACCCCCTGATTTTGTCTCAACCTGAAGGTAAAAAAGACCGTACTTTCAGTACTTTATGAGTATAAATCAAGAGCAATTCTCGCTCAACACGCCATTATTGCGAAATTTAATTTAGGAAGGGTAACTCGCTAGTTTTCGCTAAAAGCAAAGTAACCATTCAGCATAATTAGCAAACGGGCATATTTTACACCAGACTTGACTAAAATCTGACCGTTTATGCCAGTTTTTGTATGGTGGTGAATAGTTACAAAGCAAATTCAATTTAAGCGCATTTACCCTGCATCCATTGCGCAGATTGCATTTGCGTTAATCTGGACAGCGTCCGTTTAAACTCAAATGCCAACTCCCCATTTTCATAAATTTTTTCGATGGGTAGCGCGGCAGAAATTATTAATTTAGTTCTTGCAATGTACAGCACGTCAATAAGTTGTATAAAAGAGCGTACTAAATTGTTTTCATTTGCACGAATTTGTCTTAAATTGCTGATAAAAATCATTTCAAATTTTTCTACAATATCCAGATAATCATTTTGACTTCTAGGTACTCCACAAATAGCAAGAAAATCAAACCAAACTATTTTTCCACTGATCTTTTCAACGTAAATCTCTCTGTCATTAATGATTAGAGGGTCTTTAGTGTAGGAAATACCTGTTGAAAATCTAGAAAAAGCAGACTCCATATAGGCTTGGGTTTCAACTGTTAGGGGATAGCAGTAATGATTAATTTTTATAGGATAACGATCACGATAATCGCTGATGGTTTCTAAATGGATAACAGCGGTTTCGTGTTTAATTTTCTCAATGGTAGGTAAAAATAAATGTCTTTGTATGCCATTTTTATATAAATCATCGGGTTCAAAATTAGACGTAAAGACCATGCAGATGTCTTGAGAAAAAAAAGCTGCTAATAAGCCACCTAATATGGACGCATCGGCAATATCATTCACTAAAAATTCATCAAAACAAATCACACGCACTCGAGCTGCCCAATCTTGGGCTATTTTTAATAATGGATTTTTGATGCCTTGCAGATGATTTAATTGCACGTGAATTTCGCGCATAAAAGGCAAAAAATGCGTTCGATATTTTTGATCAAAAGGGAGTTGATGATAAAATAGATCCATTAAAAAAGTTTTACCTATCCCCACATTTCCCCAAAGATAAACACCTTTAGACGAATTTTTAGTGAATGTGGGTAACCAACTTTTTTTAGGAATAGTCAGCGTGTCATAGACCTGCTGTAGTTTTTGAATGACTTGAATTTGCTGTGAGTCTTCTAGCATCTCGCCAGAAGACAAGTTACGCTGGTAATGCTCGAGAAGATTCATGGTGGGCGATATTATACTCGTCTCACTTTAAAGTGAGACAAAATCAGGG
>JAURND010000137.1 GCA_030830425.1 Gammaproteobacteria bacterium | reverse complement strand
GTGAACTTGTTCAAGCGACGCGTTAAAACAAGGAAGCAAATTTCACGTTTTGAGCGGGAATTGTAGATACTTGACCAGGATTTTCTCATGCATACCCAAATACCGAATAAAATGACGCTATTTTTATGGCGTTTTATCAAAAAACAACCCGTAACTTTTTTAGTAGCCTTGATCTCTGCTTTGAGCTGGTCATTAAATGAAATATTTTTCCCTTATTTTATTAAGCTCATTGTCAATACTATTACGGGTTTTCATGGTGCCCCTCATCATGTTTATCAGGCTTTGCTAATCCCCATCACAGCATTGGTATCTTGTTGGATATTGATGGAAATTTCGCAACGCATTCAAGGGTTAGTATTGGCTTATGGCTTTCCAAAATTTCGCGCGCAGATTCGAGAAACCGCATTTAGATATATCAGCCATCACTCACATCACTATTTTGCTAATCATTTTGCAGGCAGTATTGCCCAAAAGTTATCTTCACTGCCCAACAGCTGCCAAAATGTAGTGGAAATCATAATCTTCACATTTTTCTCAATTATTGTCGCATTAATTGCGGCATTTACATTAATGTGGCTGACGCAGCCTACTTTTGCGCTCATTTTATTAGCCTGGTTTTGTTTGCACATGGGGATTGCACTATTGTTTCTACGCAGAGGGAATTCGCGATGGGAAGCACATGCAGAAGCGGTAACCACGTTAAGTGGAAAAA
The DNA here is from genome assembly GCA_030830425.1 of Gammaproteobacteria bacterium. Lineage (GTDB taxonomy): Bacteria > Pseudomonadota > Gammaproteobacteria > JAURND01 > JAURND01 > JAURND01. Next base: position 4,111 of record JAURND010000137.1, on the reverse strand, counting down.
TATTTGATAGCATGACGAACAATATCAGCATGCGTTTATTTCCCAGAAATGCACATGAAATGAGTTATATTGGAAAAATACAGGCCGATGAAATTAAAAAATCTCATCATGCATCACTGAACATGGAATTGATGAGATTAATACAAGGTTTATGCGGCGTAATTTTTATTTTCTCCATGCTCTTTACTTTAATCCATGGGTGGATCCTAGGATGGGTGACCATCGGTGATTTTTCTTTGATCACCATGTTGGCTTTTTGGGTATTAGGGATGGTGTGGTACATGAGCTATCAAATGGCTGTGTTTGTCAGAGAATCAAGCACCATCCATGAAGCACTCAGCCTAATTAGTCAGGCGCATGGCATTGTAGACGCGCCAAAAGCAACGCCTTTAATGCTAGATCAAGCTGATATTCAATTTGATCGAATCAGCTTTAGCTATCAAAAAAAAACATCGGTATTTCATGACTTATCGGTACATATTTTATCAGGACAAAAAGTCGGATTATTGGGGTTTTCAGGGGCGGGTAAATCGACGCTTGTCAATTTGCTCTTGCGGTTATATGAATTAGACTCGGGTCAAATTAGACTCAATGGTCAAAATATCGCTGGCGTCACTCAACATTCTTTGAGACAAAGCATAGCGATGATTCCACAAGATCCCGCTTTATTTCATCGAACATTGATGGAAAATATTCAATACGGCAGATTGGATGCCTCGAAAGAAGAAGTCATTCAGGCCTCTCAATTAGCGCATTGTCATGAATTTATTGAGCAACTGTCAGAAGGGTATGATACTTTGGTGGGTGAGCGTGGCATTAAATTATCCGGTGGACAACGTCAGCGTATTGCTATTGCACGTGCTATTCTAAAAAATGCGCCTATTTTAATTTTGGACGAAGCGACTTCATCTTTATATTCTGTTACGGAAAAATTAATTCAAGATAGTTTGCATCATTTGATGCGTAAAAAAACAACCATTGTAGTTGCGCATCGATTGTCAACGCTGGCAGATATGGATAGAATTTTAGTTTTTCATCAAGGCAAAATTATTGAAGATGGTACGCAAGAGGACTTGTTAAAACACAATGGGCATTTTGCCCATTTGTGGAAAATGCAAACCCATGGATTTTTACCTGAAACAGCAATTCCCGCTACTCGTTAAAGTGACTAAAACAAAAAAAGGGGGGGTAGATTATTTTACCCCTCATCGGCCTTACAGGCACCCCGTATCGAGTACGGGGCAGCCTCTTCTCTCATAAGGGGGGAAGGAGAAAATAAGCGATACGTTAAAACAAAGAAGCAAGTTCCGCGTTTTGAGCGAGAATTGCTATACCTGAAGAAAACAATGAGTAAACTCTCCCATCAACCACGAACTATCGCTGCAATTGCAACTGCCACAGGGCAAGGTGGAGTAGGCATTATTCGCATATCTGGCGCTAAGGTGCCCGATATTGCCATCCGCTTGCTAGGCCAATTACCCCCACCGCGTTATGCGCACTACGCGCAATTTAAAGATGCGCAAGGGCAATTGATCGATGAAGGGCTCGCCTTATATTTTTGCAAACCCCACTCGTTTACCGGAGAACATGTATTAGAGTTGCAGACTCATGGCAGCCCTATTGTATTAAACCTACTCTTAAAACATTTACTCACCATGGATGTTTCTATCGCTCTACCTGGAGAATTTTCAGAGCGTGCTTTTTTAAATGGGAAAATTGATTTAGTGAAAGCAGAAGCCATTGCAGATTTAATTAGCGCATCTTCTGAACAAGCGGCACATTCTGCAGCGCGTTCCCTGCAAGGCGTTTTTTCTCAGCAAATATCTCAGCTAGTCGAACAGCTCATTCAACTGCGTGTCTATATCGAAGCCACATTAAATTTTCCCGAAGAAGAGATAGATTTATTGTCGGATCATTATCTAAATAGCCGATTTGAGCCCATTGAAAAAACGTTGATGCAAATTAAATTGAATGCGACGCAGGGCGTTTTATTGCGTGATGGCATGCAAGTGGTGATCGCAGGAGAGCCCAATGTCGGAAAATCTAGTTTACTTAACCAATTAAGCGGACAAGATACGGCCATTGTCACTGATATTCCCGGTACTACTCGCGATATTTTGCGCGAGCATATCCACCTAGATGGGCTACCATTACATATCATTGATACAGCGGGATTGCGCGCGACAAAAGATTTTGTAGAACAAGAAGGCATACGTAGAGCACAAGCGGCCATTTCAAAAGCAGATCGAATTTTGCTGGTAGTCGATTCAAAAGAAAATGATTTTAAGCAATATCCGTCACTTTTTTTTGAGGCGAATCCTGACCTCAATAAACTCACCCTAATTCGAAATAAAATTGATCTATATCAAGAAACCCCGAGCCTTGAGAAACATGAAACTGGTTATTGGGTAGCCAGTATTTCCGCCAAAACAGGCGCAGGTATTGAGTTATTGCGAACACATTTAAAAACATGCTTGGGATTTTCTAATACGATTGAAAATATTTTTATCGCCAGAAAACGGCATTTAATTGCCTTAGAAAAAGCCAGCATACATTTTGAACAGGCGAGTATACACTGGAAAAATCGGATTTCAGTAGAGTTAATGGCAGAAGAGTTGCGGCTATGTCAATGTGCATTATCTGAAATCACAGGAGAATTTGTCGCAGATGATTTATTAGGAGAAATTTTTCGACAGTTTTGTATCGGAAAATAAAGTAAGTATACTTATCAACATCTGTTTTTTTTGAGTTCACGTTATTGTAACCCTCCCCTGTTCCACGTGGAACATAGCGGCCGAATGGTTTCCCAACAAAAGAGATAGCTCTGCTTCATCAACGCTTTTTAAAAAAATTTGTCCCCCTATTTTTGGCAGCATTGCGGCGAAACTTTTCTTATTTTTACCATCTACCTCTGCCGGCAAATCATCTAATAAATAAATACAACGCTTATCCGTTTGCTGCCTCAATAAAATACCTTGCGTCAAATATAGACCATAAACTAATAATTTTTGCTGGCCTTGAGACAAAACATCTTGAACCGCCATTGTTTTATTCACACGTATCACTAAGTCTGCTCGGTGGGGGCCGTGCTGAGTATAACCTAATTCCAAATCTCTCTGCCAAGTTTGCTCCCAAGCTAAAAGCAATCCAATCTCTTCATTCCAACCCGGTTTATAATGTATAGAGATGTCTATATCCGGTAATAATTTAGATACTACTCTCATAAAAACGATTTGAAATAATTCAACATAAGTTTTTCTGAGCAAATTGAGTTTTTCCGAATACTGCACTAATTCATTTTCCCATACTTTAGCCATCCCCCTGCCCGTTTTATTTCTAAGCACCATATTGCGTTGTTTTAAGGCGCGTCGCGCATGCTGCCAATCTTGAAGAAACTGATGTTCCACGTGGAACACTCCCCAATCGATAAGTTGACGGCGCAACTTAGATGGCCCAGTTAAAAGCAATCGACTTTCTGAATAAAGCAGTCGAATGGGTAGCAACTTTGTTATTTCTAAGATAGATTTTGCATCTGTTCGGTCAATACGAACTTTAACTTCACCATTTACATGACGCTCTAATCCAACAGAAATAGTTTTCGCCAAATGAGGAGATTGAATTTTTCCAAAAATTGAGAAAGAGTTTGATTGATAGTTGACAAGCCGCTTATTAAAGCGGGTTCTAAATGAACGAGCTAAGAATAGATAATGAATGCTTTCTAATAAACTCGTTTTTCCGCTGCCATTCGCACCATAAAACAAGTTAAATTGAGGAGATAGCTCTATTTTTACAGCACTTAGATTACGTAAGTTCTGTATTTCTAAGAAGCTAAGAGTCATGAATTTTTAAGCCCTGTTTTAACACTGTCTTTACCAAGAATCTTATTAAATTTAAGGTTATTATACCGCTCTTACTTGAAGGTACTGGTTTTTAAAACAATATGCTGAAAAAAATGCGATTGGGGTAAGAGCGGTATAACCTGTTGAATTTAAGGGGGCAGAAGAATACTTCCCCCTTAAAAAACCCCCTGGTTTTGTCTCAACCTGAAGGTGAAAAAGACAGTACCTTCAGGTTAAATGAGTAAGCGCGCTCTAACTCCAAGTGCAACATT
>JAURND010000136.1 GCA_030830425.1 Gammaproteobacteria bacterium | reverse complement strand
CGTGAAGGTACTGTCTTTTTTACCTTCAGGTTGAGACAAAACCAGGGATTGCGCAAAGCGTCCCGACGAAGGTCGGGATCCATGTTTTTCCCCTTTAACATAAACAGATTATACCGCGTTTACCTCAATAGTTTTTTTCAACCTATTGTTTTAAAAACCAGACCTTCAAGTAAGAGCGGTATAAACATTATTTCGGAGAACTTCATGCCAACAAGACGTGAGCTAGCGAACGCAATTCGTTTTTTAAGTATCGATGCGGTACAAAAAGCAAATTCCGGACATCCCGGCATGCCAATGGGCATGGCAGATATCGCTGAAGTGTTATGGAATGATTTTTTGAGACACAACCCAGAAAATCCAAACTGGATTAACCGTGATCGCTTTGTTCTATCCAATGGTCATGGTGCAACGCTGCTTTATTCTCTCTTACATTTGACAGGTTATCCTTTAAGCCTGGACGATCTCAAACAATTTCGCCAGCTTCATTCTAAAACACCTGGACATCCTGAATACGGACATACCCCTGGTATCGAAACAACAACGGGCCCCTTGGGGCAAGGATTCGCCAATGCAGTAGGTATGGCAATTGCCGAAAAGAATTTGGCCGCTCATTTTAATCGACCACATTTAGAAATCGTGGATCATTACACCTATGTGTTTGTAGGTGATGGTTGTCTAATGGAAGGCATTTCTCACGAAGTTGCTTCACTGGCAGGCACATTACAACTTGGAAAACTCATTGTGATCTACGATGACAATGGGATTTCTATTGATGGGAATACGCAAGGTTGGTTCACAGACAACACGCCAGCGCGATTTGAAGCCTATGGATGGCATGTCATTGCACAAGTTGATGGTCATAACCCCAAAACGATTGCTGCTGCGATTGAAGAAGCCCGCGACATGCCTCACAAACCCAGCTTGATTTGTTGTAAAACTCAAATTGGTTTTGGCTCACCTCATTTAGCAGGCAGCGCAAAAACACATGGCTCACCCTTGGGAGAAACAGAAATAACCGCCACACGCGAAGCATTGGGCTGGGCACATCCCCCATTTGTGATTCCTCCTGACATTTATGCCGCATGGGATGCTCGAAAATTAGGCGCTGGTTTAGCGCTAGAATGGCAAGAGAAATTTGATCAATATCGAAAAACAAATCCGATCTTAGCTGAAGAATTTTTACGTCGTACTCAAAGAAAACTCCCTAATGATTGGGAAAGAAAAAACAAGATATTTTTACAAACCTGCATTGAAAAAAATCAACCTATCGCAACACGCAAAGCTTCTGAAATATGCCTAGATGCCTATGCTAAATTATTACCCGAATTAATCGGTGGTTCAGCCGACCTAACTCCCTCTAACAATACCTGGCATACGCTATCCAAAGTCTTTGAAGCCAAGCAACCTGATGGCAACTATATTCATTATGGCGTCCGCGAATTTGGCATGTTTGCCATCATGAATGGGCTAGCCATCCATGGGGGCTTGATTCCTTACGGCGGTACCTTTTTGACTTTTGTCGACTATGGACGTAACGCAATTCGTCTAGCCGCACTCATGAAGATTCGATCCATTTTCGTATTGACCCATGACTCTATTGGCTTAGGCGAAGATGGCCCTACGCATCAACCCATTGAACATGCCGCTATATTGCGCTTAACGCCTAATGTCACGGTTTGGCGTCCCTGTGATTTAATTGAAACGGCCATCGCCTGGAAAAATGCATTAGAAAATCAACAAGGACCGACTTGCCTTTTATTATCCCGACAAAACTTGCCCACAGAAAGGCGTGATCTAAAAACCCTACCTTATGTAGAGCGGGGGGGATATATTCTTCAAGATTGCAAAGGCAAACCACAAGCGATTATCATCGCAACAGGATCAGAGGTTTCATTGGCATCAATAGCATTTGCTCGCCTTACTGAACAAGGCTACTCTGTTCGCCTCGTATCTATGCCATCCACCAACGTGTTTGATCAACAAGACGCGAGTTATCGAGAATCTGTACTACCCGCTAAAATAGAAGCTCGGGTCGCAGTTGAAGCAGGTGCTGCGGATTTTTGGTATAAATATGTAGGATTAAAAGGCAAAATTATTGGCCTGAATCGATATGGAGAATCAGCGCCTTGCGAAGCAGTCTATGCTGCATTAGGGATCACAGCCGAGCACATTGAAAAAGCTGTGAAAAAATTATTATAAACTGTGCTGACTTGAAGGTACTGGTTTTTAAAAATATATACTCGTTCTCCCTGAAAGTGAGACAAAACCAGGGGGTTTTTTAAGGGGGAAGTGTTCTGCTGCCCCCTTAAATTCAAATAGATGATACTGCTCGTATCAAAAAAGCAGACACATAAAGATTCTCACTTTCAAGTACGAGCAGTATATTCTCGTCTCACTTCAATGTGAGACAAAATCAGGGGGTTTTTTAAGGGGGAAGTGTTCTGCTGCCCCCTTAAATTCAAATAGATGATACTGCTCGTATCAAAAAAGCAGATACATTAAAATTCTCACATTCAAATACGAGCAGTATATACCCATTTCACGTTAAGAAGCTGCTTTTTGAACCTTTGCCGTGAAACAAAATGAATGGTCTTCGCGAACCATCCTAACGAAGACCCGGATTCATGCTGCCTTCTTAAATTCAGCAGCTTATACCATGCTTACATCCATAGGATTTTTTTAGCATATTGTTTTAAAAAACTAATACCTTCAAGTAAGCGCGATATCATTCGTACTGCCTGTTCCCTAGCCTACTTACCTTTTTTACCATCGCAGAATTCCAAAAAACATCGAGAAACCTTATGACAAAGAAATATCTGGCAATATTCATAAAAGTTGTGGCAACTTCCGCATTTTTTAGTTCATCTCTGATATTTGCAAAGAACGAAATCATTGCGGGCGAAACTACCGCGCACCCGACGACCCATACAATCACTGCAAACACGGCCGATGCTGCGCAGATCACCATGCCAGACACGTCCTCTGATGTCCAACTGGTTAGAGATCTCTGTCCAAACATAGAAGATTTAAAATTCAACCCTACTCAGCGAACATGGAGTGCTAGTAAAGGCTGGAAGACCCTACAAACATCATTTTTACAAACAGTTGATGCATTTATTGGTGCACAATGGGTAGGTGTGGGTATAGGGCAAGTGATCTGTATTTATACAAAAATCGGCAAAGATACGTTTCCGGTAACCTTACAGCGTGGGTTACTAGTCCCTGCACCTACGACGGGTGGCTTATGGTCAACTGGCAACGGCTATATGGGATGCAAATCTCATGATGTGGCGGATTGTCCTTTCTTTGTGCAAATTCCAAAACCTGTTAAAAATCTCTATGATGAGTTAAATTTCAAAGAGAAACCTAAAAACACACAACCCTAATCACCGCCAAATTTCTAGCTTCTCTATCATGGATATACTACGCATTGCCACTCGCCAAAGCCCTCTTGCACTTTGGCAGGCTGAATTTGTCAAAGCAAAAATCCTGACGATTTACCCCAATATGCATATAGAATTGGTCTCTTTTGTCACAGAAGGTGATAAAAAACTAGATCAAAATCTGGCAAAGATTGGCGGGAAAGGGTTGTTTACCAAAGAACTGGAATCTGCGCTCCTCTGTAAAAAAGTGGATATCGCTATCCATTCCGTGAAAGATATGACCGTAAAAATAGCAAACCGATTAATCCTGGGTGCTGTTTGTCAAAGAGATGATCCACGAGATGCCTTGATCTGTTCCGCTAGTCTATACCCATCGGATTTGAAAAAGCCGGATAGGCCTCGTCCACATGAGACATCGCAGCATAGCCAGACCTATGTGAGGATGGCGAATGGGGACAAGCATAATCCCAGAATTTCAAAGATGATGGGTATAAACGTGACTCAATTGGCAGATTTACCCCATGGTGCTGTCATTGGCACGTCTAGCAGTCGGCGCGCTTCTCTACTCCAAGAAATTCGCCCTGATTTATCAGTAAAAATGTTGCGCGGTAATGTAGGGACTCGCCTAAAAAAATTGGACGATGGAGAATATGACGCCATCATTTTAGCCGCTGCTGGATTACATCGATTAGGGAGGTCTCATCGCATCAATGCTTATTTACCCCCAGAAACCTGGATTCCGGCTGTAGGTCAAGGGGCCATTGGTGTGGAGTGCCATATCGATCATTCGCCCTTATTGGCTTCATTACTATCAGCACTTGACCATACCCCTACTAGACGCTGTATTATCGCTGAACGTCATTTTAACGCTGCATTAAATGGGGGGTGCGAATTGCCGATTGCTGCATATGCGGTTGAAGTGAACGGTGAACTGCAGATGCGTAGCTTCATGGCACATCCGGAAAAGCCTTTGTTTTTTAGGGCAGAGCTCAATGGATCTGCTGATGACCCGGCAGCTCTGGGAGAAAAATTAGCGGCCTTATTGAAGAGCAAGATGGACTATTAACATTTAAGTGGCTATAAGATTAATCGAACACTTGTTGCTAAATATGGATGGGTTCGTGCCTTCGCGGGAATGACGTACACCCTGCGGGTACCTTCTCACAAGAAGAGAAGGAGAAAAAGCGCATTAAAACAAGGATGCAAGTTCCGAGCTTTGAGCGGGAATTGCTGTATAAGAGCCCCAAAAAATTCTATTCAGGTAAATGCGGTATCATATGGAATCACGTGCAAATTACTTCATCGTCGGCTTATTTATTATTGGTTTAACCACGATTTTGGCGATCACCATATTTTGGCTCTCGTCTAAAGATCAGGCGGTTTACAAGCAATATCTAGTCTATATAAGCGAGTCTGTAGACGGATTAAACATCCAGGCACCTGTCAAGTTCAATGGTGTGCAAGTCGGATCAGTGGTGAATATCGAGATCGATCCGCATAATCCTCAACAGGTCAGATTGCTGCTCAATATCCAAGAAAATACGCCCATCAATCAAAGTACCAAAGCAACATTAAGGGCGCAAGGAATTACCGGCATGATGTTTGTAGGCCTAACAGCTGGTGCCGCTCAAGCCCCTCTCTTAAAAATCGCCACTGGTGAAAAATATCCAGTGATTGTCTCGCAACCTTCTATGCTCATGCAGCTTGATACCGCTATACGTGAGCTCACGATGAATGTGAGTGAACTGCTCAATGATGATAATCAAAAAGCCATTCATCACACGCTACAAAATCTAGATAAAATCAGCGGTGTCTTTGCAAATAAGGCCACTTCAATGAGTGCAACCTTACAAGATAGTCAACAATTAGTACAAAATATGTCGCAACAGATGATGCCCAGCATGCTAGATACATTCAACCGATTCAACCGTGTATTAACAGATGTAGGACCGCTCACTCGAACACTGCAAGATAATCCTAGTGCTTTAATACGTGGCAAAAAAAATAGTCAACTAGGACCAGGAGAACGGTAAACCATGATTCAAAAATTAACGATCATTGTGTTGGGTGCTTTTTTTTCTCTAACGGGGTGTTCCGTGTTAGGGCCTGTAGAAACACCCACCATCAATATCTATACTTTAAATATCCCAGCATCTGACCTAAAAATCACTTATCCGATGCGCGAAAAAACGCTATTGGTCAGCGCAACACAAGCCAATCCTGAACTTCAAAGTACGGATATGATTTATGCTCAGCGTGCTTATGAATTAAAAAGTTTCGCGCGCAATCGTTGGGCAGCTCCTCCTGCCAGTATGTTCAGCGCATTATTGCCACAATATCTGACGGAACATGGTTGTTTTCGTGCGGTTGTTTCGCCCCCATTTATAGGCAATACCGATTGGACGTTGCAAACCCGATTACTCACCTTGCAACAAGTTTTTGAAAAAGATAGCAGCACGATTGAGCTCAATATGGAAATGACTTTATTGGATAATCGTACTCATCAAATCATCGCTCATCAAATGATCGATACAAAAGTGCCTGCCACAGAAAATAATCCTTATGCAGGTGTAGTTGCTGCTAATCGTGCCACTCAAATCATGTTACAAAAAATGGTTAATTTGGCTTGTCCGTTGAATTTTTAATCCACCCTTCCTATTTAACCCATGACCACCGATAACATTGAACAACAATACTTAAGCGAATTTAGTGAAAAAGCATATCTAGACTATGCCATGTATGTAATTTTAGATCGCGCATTGCCCAATATCTGTGACGGATTAAAACCGGTACAAAGACGCATTATTTATGCGATGTCTGAACTGGGCTTAAAAAACACGGCAAAACATAAAAAATCAGCACGTACCGTAGGAGATGTATTAGGCAAATATCACCCGCATGGTGATGTTGCCTGTTATGAAGCGATGGTACTCATGGCGCAAGATTTTTCTTATCGTTACCCGCTTATTGATGGTCAAGGCAATTGGGGATCACCGGATGACCCTAAATCATTTGCAGCGATGCGTTATACCGAGTCTCGAATGACTCGGTATGCACAAACCTTGCTCGAAGAACTCGAAAAAGGCACGGTGAAATGGGTACCCAACTTTGATGGCACTTTAAAAGAACCTACTATTTTACCTGCACGATTACCCAATATTTTATTAAATGGTACCACTGGGATTGCGGTGGGAATGGCCACAGATATCCCGCCACATCATTTAAAAGAAGTGGTAGATGCGTGTGTGCATCTGCTTGATAATCCAGATGCTGATGTCCATGCTTTATGCGCTTATCTCAAAGGCCCTGATTTTCCCACAGATGCAGAAATCATTACCTCCCCCCATGATCTATTGACGATGTATCAAACTGGCCATGGCAGTTTACGCATGCGCGCCGTTTATACCCAAGAAAATACTGACGTTATCATCACAGCCATTCCTCATCAAACTTCTGGTTCGGTTATATTGGAACAAATTGCAGCTCAACTACAGGCTAAAAAATTAACCATGGTAGAAGATCTGCGCGATGAATCTGACCATGAAAACGCGACGCGTTTAGTCATCACACTACGCTCTAATCGGGTGAATGCCGAAGAAGTAATGGCACATTTATTTGCCACGACTGACTTAGAACGCACATATCGGGTCAACATGAATATGATTGGCCTCGACGGCAAACCACAGGTCAAAAATCTGAAAACCATTTTATCGGAATGGTTGGTGTTCAGAAAAAACACCATCTGCCATCGATTACAATATCGCTTAGATAATGTATCGGCGCGTTTGCATATTTTAGAGGGCTTACTGATTGCCTATTTAAATATCGATGAAGTCATTGCCATCATTCGCCAAGAAGACAAGCCAAAACCCGTATTGATGGAAAGATTTAAACTCAGTGATTTGCAGGCAGAAAGTATTCTAGAATTAAAATTACGTCATCTGGCTAAACTAGAAGAAATACACATCACCGCTGAACAAACAGAACTCGCTAAAGAAAGAGATCAGCTGCAAAAAACGCTCAGTTCAGACAAAGCCCTTAAAACATTGATTCGCGATGAATTATTGGCAGACGCAAAAACACATCAGGATGCACGACGATCACCGATTGTATCAAGAATGCCTGCACAAGCATTATCGGAAGAAGACATGTTACCCGCTGAGCAAATGACAATTGTGCTTTCTCAAAAAGGTTGGGTGCGTGCTGCTAAAGGTCATGATGTAGAAGGGGATAAATTAGCCTATAGAGCCAGCGATGATTTTCTGGTGCAGGCAAAAGGCAAAAGCAACCAATCTGCTGTATTTTTAGATAGCACCGGACGCAGTTACTCATTACCTGCGCACACCCTGCCCTCTGCACGTGGACAAGGAGAACCACTGACGAGTCGACTCAAACCAGAACCTGAAGTAAGTTTTGTATCGGCACTATTGAGCGACCCTAAACAGCATTATGTGTTAGCATCTAGCGCGGGATATGGATTCATCGCAACCCTCGAAGAGTTATACTGCAAAAACCGTGCAGGTAAAGCAGTGCTGAAGTTACCGCCAAAGTCTCATGTGCTTGCCCCACAACCTGTCAACAATATCGCAACTCAGTTAATCGCCATTGTCACCAATATTGGCTATTTTCTGATTTTCCCATTAAAAGATTTGCCACAATTAGCGCGCGGGAAAGGCAATAAAATGATGGGGATCTCTGCTGCAAAAGCAGAATATATTTTGCACATCATTGTATTCAACCAGAACGATGGATTAACTTTATATGCTGGAAAACGAAAGTTTTCACTATCAGCTTCTGATTTGAAACATTATCGCGGCGAGCGAGGGCGTCGTGGATTTCGATTGCCCAATGGCTTTGCCAATGTTGAGCGAATATCTAGCAATATTTAAGAATTGCCAGCAATTCCCGCTGCCATTTTGAGAGCCTAAAATAAAGGGTTTCTTGTAAAACTTGTTCGTAGAAATAACCCGCATTGCTGGCAACCGCATGGGGGATTGCAAAGGGGGAGACGGCGCTTCTCCCTCTTTGCCGCGAGCGTGAACTTGTTCAAGCGATGCGTTAAAACAAGGAAGCAATTCCACGTTTTTGGCGGGAATTGCTGAAGAATCGCCACTACAGTTTTATTGTTCGAATAAAAACTTCTGCATCTCTTCCAACAAAAAAGTTCTCGCCTTCGAATCGACCAAACTCAACCGATATTCATTAATCAAGATGGTCTGATGGTTCAACCACATCTGCCAAGCTTCTTGGCTAATATGGTGATAAATTTTTTCACCTAAACTACCTGGATAAGGTGGCTCGCCTAAACCTTCAGCTGTTTTTTTTAATTTAAGACAAAAAATAGAATGAGACATATTTATATCCATGGGCATTCAAGATGGGTTCTTATAAATTTCAAGTGGGTAAATATGCGGGAATATACTCGTCTCACTTCAATGTGAGACAAAACCAGGGGGTTTTTCGCGAAGCGTACCGGCGAAGGCCGGGATCCACGCCCCCTTAAATTCAAACAGTTTATACTCCCTGTAATATTTCTAATAAACGCTTAACAGGTGTTGGAAATCCCCTGTCTGCGGATTTTTTTAGTGTATACCAAACAGATTGCTGAATATCCATCACGTTCTTTTTATATTCAAAACGATCAATATAAATAGGTGTAATTGTCAGCTGAAAATGTGTAAATACATGTTTAAAACTTGACCATGATGCCATGTTTTTTATGCGAAGACCCAAGTTTTTCTCACACCACTTCGCAGGATCTTCATCCATTAAACATTCAGGAAAACTCCACAAACCGCCCCATATGCCTGTCGGTGGTCTTTTTTGCAAGAAAACTTGTTGAGATTGAATGTCATGCAAAATCAATAATTGAACCGATCTTGTAGGCATGTTTTTTTTGGTTTTTTTTGCTGGAAATTCAGACTGTCGATCTTGCAAATTCGCCACGCATGTTAATCCAACAGGACACAACTCACAACTGGGTTTACCACGTTTACAAATCGTCGCACCTAAATCCATCATTGCTTGTGCGTAATCATCAGCTCTTTTTTCAGGCGTCTGTTGCGTGGCAACTTCCCATAACTGTGACAATAGATCTGCGTCGGTCGTATTTTTTTCAAGCGCATAGACACGACTCAATACACGTTTTACATTCCCATCTAAAATAGTGGCTTTTTGTTGAAATGCTATCGCTAGTATTGCACCGGCTGTGGACTTTCCTATCCCTGATAGCGATTGCAATGCGGCTAATGTATTTGGAAACTCACCACTATATTGTGTCACTATTTGTTTGGCTGCGTGGTGTAAATTTCGCGCGCGCGCATAATAACCTAGCCCTGTCCAAAGGCTGAGCACTTCATCTTCACTGGCAGCAGCTAAATCGGTAATACTTGGGAAACGCGCTAGAAATCGCTGAAAATAAGGAATGACGGTTTTAACCTGCGTTTGCTGCAGCATAATTTCTGAAATCCATACCCGATAAGGCGTAATTTTTTCTCGCCATGGTAAATTTTTTCGACCTTGTTGATCATACCAATTCAGTAATAATGCCGAGAATTTATGATTCATGCGTCAGCTAATCGCTTTAGCAATCAAAAAGGCTGCTGCAGAGGCAAGTCCACCAATCAATACCATTTGAAAAGCAGAGAAAAATAAATTTCTGCCGGTAAAATACCCTTTAAAAACACCAAAAATTAACAATGCGATAAATGTGATTAACACGGAATGCATCAATGCTGCTGTGACATGCGAGAAAAAAAAATAAGGGATCAGCGGAATAAGTCCACCAAAAACATAAGCAAGCCCAATTCTTAATGGGCTCATTATTAAACGAGAAGGACAGGGTTTGTCTAACCCTAATTCAAAGCGCATCATAAAATCTACCCATTTTTTGGGATCTGATTTGATGGCCTCAACCACAACCGATAAATCTGGTTCTTTGACACCAAAATCTTGTAAAATCTCTGCCGTCTCTTTAGTTTCAACTTCTGGCAAGGTTTCTATCTCAAAAACCTCACGCTGGTATTCAGATTGATAATGATCCGCCTCTGTTTTCGCTGCTAAATACCCCCCCAATCCCATCGCAATACCGCCCGCTGCAATTTCTGATAAACAGGCAATCACAATAATATGTGTGCTGTCTACGGCACCGCTTAATCCTGCCGCCAAAGCAAAGGGCACAGTGAGGCCATCAGCCATACCAAGCACCAAGTCTTTGAGTGCTTGAGAAGATTGAACGTGATTTTCTTGGTGAGATGCGTTCATATTTTATTAGCGACCTCAGCCACTCGTCTACCCAGCGCTTTACACAATCTTTTCTCTTCTTCCTGCAAAGGTAAATCGCTATTGATACCCGCTAGATGACTAGCACCATAGGGCGTACCGCCCGATTGGGTGTGAATGAGATCGGTCTCTGAATAAGGAATGCCCATTAATAACATGCCATGATGCAACAACGGCAACATCATGCTTAATAAAGTTGCTTCTTGTCCACCATGCAGGCTTGCAGTCGATGTAAATACAGCAGCAGGTTTTCCAATTAATGCGCCTGATAACCATAACGCACTGGTGCTATCTAAAAAATATTTGAGCGGAGCGGCCATATTGCCATAACGGGTAGGGCTACCCATCACCAAGCCGTTACACTGAACCAGATCGTCTAAAGTAACATAAGGAGGACCTGCTTCTGGCACTGCAGGCGCAACTGCTTCACTGACCGCAGACACAGGCGGTACTGTGCATATCTTTGCAGACACACCTTCCACCATTTCTACACCGCGAGCAATTTGCTCAGCCATTTTGGCCGTTGCGCCATATCTAGAATAATACAAAATTAAGACTGATTTCATGCTATACCTATTTCATGCTATACCTATTTTTGATCAGCAAAAATTCCCGGTACGCTTTAAAAAACGTAAAACAAAGGTTTTTTTGTGCCAGTTTTTTGTAGAAGCCAGGGGGGGTTGTCTCACATTGAAGTGAGACGAGTATATACTCGTTCTCCCTGAAAGTGAGACAAAATCAGGG
>JAURND010000135.1 GCA_030830425.1 Gammaproteobacteria bacterium | reverse complement strand
TGTTGGTTGCTCAGTTATTGGCAGTAGACAATGATCCATTGAGCCAATCGGTCACTTTAGATAGAGGCGCTAAAGATAGTGTTTTTGTAGGACAACCTTTGTTAGATGCTTATGGTGTGATGGGGCAAATTATCAGCGTGACCCCGTTTACTAGCCAGGCAATGCTCATTAGTGATAGTCGAAGCGCGGTGCCAGTTCAAGATACGCGAAATGATATGCGATCAGTGGTGGTTGGAATGGGATATGCAGATCAGCTGAGTTTATTGAATATCTCTGTCACCTCAAATGTTGCTGTGGGTGATATGCTCATTACATCAGGGTTTGGCGGTCGATTTCCTTTTGGCTACCCAGTCGGCAAAATTGTATCTATTCAAAAAAATGCAGGAGAACGTTTTGCTGTCATTCAGGTGAGCCCTGCAGCTCACTTAGATAGAAGTCGTCAAGTTGTCTTGTTGTGGCCATCAGAAGATAAACCTTTAGCAGGAGGCAGTAATTCCCGTCATCCGCCAAAGAGTCCAAAATAAATCAGAAATGCTCGCTACCCTTTAGTGTGCCTAAAACAAAGGGTTTCTTGTGAAAGTTGTTCGTCGTAAATAGCCCTATTTCTGGCAACCGCATGACGGATTGTAAAGAGGGAGACGGCGCTTCTCCCCCTTTAACCCAAGCGCGGACTTGTCCAAGCTGCGCGTTAAAACAAGGCAGCAAATCCCGGGCTTCTGGCGGGAATTGCTGAAAATAAATAGACAAGCTCGCGTATTAAGTCAGGTCTTGGGGTAAAGTGCTTAATTTATTCGGTACTTTTTCCCATTTTTCAGCATCAGGAAAACTGTCTTTTTTGAGGGTAATTGAAGGCAATGTTTCAGCCAATTGGGCATTTAATGCGATAAAATGTTTCTGCGCTTCAGGCACATCATCTTCGGCATAAATGGCATCAACAGGGCATTCTGGGACGCATAAATTGCAATCAATGCATTCATTGGGATCAATCACCAAGAAATGTTCCCCCTCTTTAAAACAATCCACAGGACAAACTTCAACGCAATCCGTATATTTGCAGCGTATGCAGCTATCAGTGACCACAAAAGTCATAAATTTTCCTCTTGACGCATTTTGAATGAAGATGCAGTATGTAACAGAAACAATCGAAAATATCAATCCTCATATGTCAAAACTAGCAATTCTGACCCAAAGTGCAGGATTTGCTTTTTATTATTAACATGCCATTGTAATAAGCTCGCGCTTGCGCTTATATACTCGCTCTCACTGAAAGTGAGACAAAACCAGGGGGTTTTTTAAGGGGGAAGTGTTTTTCTGCCCCCTTAAATTCAACAAGTTATAGCGTTCTTACCCGAATAGCATTTTTTTCAGCATATTGTTTTAAAAACCAGTAACTTTAAGTAAGAGCGGTATAGAGGGGAACCGCCATCAACCCCTTAACAAACCCCCATTCAGCTCTTAGCCATGGGACTATTTACTCAGAACAACTTTCATAAAAAACTCTTTTTTTAGTCTCGATTAAAGAGTAGCAGGAATTGCTGTGCCAGATCTCAAAAAACAACGACAAAAAAGTACGCCACCTTCAGTTCAAGAAGACACTTCCTCTTCATTGGCGGATTATTTTCGCTATCGCTTACGAGAAGCCGTATTAATCATCACAGCTGCCATAACACTATTTTTATTGCTGGCACTCTTTACGCATACTGCTTCAGACCCTACTTGGATAAAAATTAGACATGTCAAAGAAGTCTTGAATTTATGTGGAAAAGCTGGCGCTTTTTCCTCAGATCTATCGCTTTACCTCTTTGGTTATTTTGCTTATTTATTACCATTACTGATGTTTTATGGTGCGTATCTTTATTTTCACTATGGCAATTTATTAGAAGAAGCCTATATTTCCCATTTTATTTTATTGAGAGTAGCTGGTTTTCTATTTATTTTTATTCCAGGATGTGCTGTAGCCAGTTTGCATTGGATATTAAGTCCACCTTATTTGAGTGGTGGCGGAATACTGGGACAATGGGTTGGATTATGGATGGTCGGCGTGCTGAATGTTTCTGGTGCTAACCTCATTTTAGGCGCTTTATTGCTAATCGGCATTACTTTATTTACAGGCTTATCTTGGATCAAATTAGCGGATCAACTGGGAGATACGTTATTACGTTTACTATCTAAATGTCGCGCTTTTATATTCAGGCTAGATAATTGGGTGATGACTTCCCACGAGACAGAAGAAGTATTGTTGCTGTCAGAAGCCGATCAAACTCCTATAGAACGCCACCGAACAGCCACGCGCGTAGAGCCTCAGATTAATCGAAATACGCTACAAGAATTAGAGATTAATCCTAATTTAGACGAACCTTTTATTGTATCAAAAACCCTCAAAAACACCGCGCTACGGCCTGAAAAAAATAAGCAAGAAGAAGCACTATTTGAGGAGTCACTAGCAGGGACTCTTCCCCCGCTATCATTACTTGATCCACCAGACAACTCACGCGTAAAAGGCTATTCGAATCAAGAACTAGAATTAATTTCTCAAAACGTAGAATTAAAGCTCAATGATTTTGGCATCATCGTAACAGTCGTTGCGGTATATCCAGGTCCTGTTGTGACGCGTTTTGAATTACAGTTAGCAGCTGGCACCAAAGTCAGTCGCATTACAACGCTTGCTAAAGACTTGGCGCGTTCTTTGTCAGTGGTGAGTGTGCGTGTCGTTGAAATTATTCCTGGAAAATCCGTGATCGGTTTAGAATTACCGAATCATAACCGAGAAATTGTCCGTTTACGTGAAGTGTTATCCGCTAGCGTCTATGAAAACATGGCCTCGCCTTTGGCACTGGCGATGGGCAAAGATATTGCCGGGCACCCCATTGTTGTAGACCTGGCGAAAATGCCGCATCTGTTAGTGGCGGGCACCACAGGTTCAGGTAAATCTGTCGGACTCAATGCAATGCTCTTAAGCTTGCTATACAAAGCAACGCCCAATGAACTTAGGCTCATCTTGATAGATCCAAAAATGCTGGAACTATCGATTTATGATGGCATTCCACATTTGCTTACGCCTGTTGTCACTGACATGAAAGACGCCGCCAATGCATTGCGTTGGTGTGTGTATGAAATGGATAGGCGTTATCGCCTGATGGCGTCTTTAGGGGTGCGTAATCTAATGGGATATAATGCCAAGGTTAAAGAAGCCCAAGCGATTGGAGAACCCATTTTAGATCCTTTTTGGCAAGCCGAATCTGGTGAAGCACAAAATGTATTATCTGAACTCCCCTGTATCGTCGTATTGGTCGATGAATTTGCGGACATGATGATGGTTGTCGGTAAAAAAGTAGAGGAATTGATTGCACGGATTGCTCAAAAAGCACGAGCAGCAGGCATACATTTGATTTTAGCCACACAACGACCTTCAGTAGATGTTATTACGGGTTTAATCAAAGCGAATATCCCGACTCGCGTATCCTTTCAGGTCTCTTCGCGCATTGACTCACGCACAGTTTTAGATCAACAAGGTGCCGAACAATTATTGGGCCATGGTGATATGCTCTATTTGCCACCAGGTACAGGTGTTCCCATTCGTATTCATGGCGCATTTGTGGCTGATGAAGAAGTTCATAGAGTTGTGCGTGATATCAAGCGTCGCGGTCAAGCACAATATTTGTCTGAAATTACAGAAATAGATGAAAGTAAAACTGGCGGTATCGAAGGCAGTAGTGCCAATACGGCCGATACCAGTGGCGAGCAAGACCCCCTCTATGATCAAGCAGTTCAAATTGTTATCCAAACCCGAAGAGCCTCTATTTCCAACGTGCAACGTCGTTTGAAAGTAGGCTATAATCGTGCAGCAAATATTGTGGAAGCCATGGAACAAGCAGGCGTGGTGAGTAGTATGGATAACAGTGGGGGCAGGGAAGTGTTAGTCCCCAACAACGAATAGCAAGTTTGGTTTTATAGAGAATAACCTCAACGCTAATGTTTATTTTCTCTCCTCTGGCTCAAGAGAAGAAATAAAAAGCAGCAATTTTGGCGTTTCTGGTAGCAATGACTGAAAAATAACCTGAATCCTAAACGATGAATACAACCGCTAAAACATTTATTTTTATAGGCGCTGGTGTTGCCCTCATGGCAATCAGTATCTTTGCAACGCTCGGCATACAAAGCTGGCAAAAAGATCATGCCATTGCCATGGCCGCTCAAGCTCAAGCCTCCACACCTGCTCCTGTTGCGCCAATTGCACCCGTTGCGCAATTGGCACAAGTTATTGGTGTGACTCCT
>JAURND010000134.1 GCA_030830425.1 Gammaproteobacteria bacterium | reverse complement strand
ATTTTCAATATTTTTTTTCTTGAATCTTCGACAAAAATCTCTTAAACACAGCTTCTTTGTCTTCATTTGGGAATTTATAAAAATGTTCTCCAACAGCAATGAATGATATTTTTGCAACATCATACGGGCTTAAAGCAGACATCAGATGTTCATTTTCAAATAGATCATTGACCTTAATAATAATCAGGCCTCCGCGACCAAACTGCTTTATTTTAAGCTCCACTGATCCATCGTCCGCAAACGAATAGCCATCTAATAATTGACAAAGATACATTTTCTTTGAAGCGGCATTGTAGTAATGAAACATATCGCTTATTTTAGAAAAAGAGTGCGACACTTTTTGATAAAACATATCTAGTATATTTTTCATGCAAGACAATACTCATTTTAAAATGGTGCTTTAAAAACTCAAATTCCTGTGGAAAGTCAGAATTCCCGTGGCTTTTTTGGGATTTCAGTTTCGATTTTGATGAGATAGCCCTGATTTTTATGCGGCAAACCACCGAATCTCAGTAACAGTACCCAGATATAATGCGGTTTCATTTAGCGGAATATTTTTATAAATAAGTTCGTTGAAAGCAATCAGTATGATTTGATCTTCGATGTATTTCACTTTTCGCAAAATACTCTGCTTATTTGGCATGAAAAATAACCCGTAGCTTTCATGAGTCAGCGGTTTTTTTCTATCAATGAACACCACGCTTTCTAAGGGAATAGCTGGTGACATGGCAGTGTCATGCATGATAAAACAAAATACACTACCCTCTTCATTCGGTTTTTTTGTAGAAAAAAGCGTGCTCTTTTTGTATCGCGCTATATCTTGGTCGCGCAGGGTTTTATCATGATTGGCGCATAAATATTGTATACCGGTCTCATCTAGCAGCGGTATTTCATAAAGCGCAGGTTTTTGTACCGCCAGCGATTGAAAAGCACCCTGCCCTAACGTTAACCATTCTATATCCAGGTGTAATGCTTCTGCGATCAAAGGCAGGAACCGTGAGTTTTTAATATCATGACTACACAGGTATTGGATAACCTGATGTTTGACGCCGATCATCTTAGCCAGCTGAGCTTTAGATACTCCTTTTCTTGTCAGCGCATACCTTATCCTACCAGACAAAGTATCCAAAATTTGTGTCTCTATGTTTCTGGCAGCCACGTTTTCTACAGTCGTATCGTGATGAATGATATTCATAAGTTCTCTTGTGATCTTTTCATTTAAGGCGTCTATTTTTGTTGGTTTTTTATAATGCTTGTATTTTTTTGTAAAATTAGTATATTAGCAGCGTATTTTTTGTGTTAAAAAATACAAAGACCCAAATCATATCATAACTTAGTTTAATTTTGTATTTATGTGTAAAAAATCACAGATAAGCCTTATTTTAAAAAAGGAGCCACCCATATGATCATCAGTAAATCTTTTGAACCTAGCATCCTTTCTCAAATCCATCATGCAATAACTACCCCGCTCATGGGAATTTTTGGTTTGGCGGATATCTTCAGTAAAAGCAATTTAACCCCAGAGCAGCGTTCTTATATTAATGCGCTTTTAGTCTGCGCGGCGTCTACCCAAGAAACACAGCAACAGCTGAAAACTTTACTCACACCCGCCACAGGTGAGGTATCGCATGACTGATGCTGCAAAAAGCGATATTGCTGTTTTATTAGTAGAAGATACAAAAGTGGTACAACTCATTTTGACGGGCATGATTCAAGGGATTAATAAAGGACGACTGGATGTGGTTGATACCGGGGAAGAAGCGGTTTCTAAAGCGGCAGTTCACACTTATGATTTAATTTTGATGGATATCGGATTACCGGGGATCGATGGCGCACAAGCAACGACCCAGATCAGAGCCATTGAACAGGAACAGACTCAGCAGAAAAAAGCGATGATTATCGGCGCGACTGCCTATGAATTAGCAGACATCATGAAGCCCTGTTTAACCGCAGGGATGGATGCCGTTTTTGCCAAACCCATTCAACGCCATTTGATACAACAACTGATATCGGCGTGCACTCAGGGGCATCCGATTACGACAGATATCATCGATCAAATCAATTATGCGTACATCGAAAAATTACCCATTATTCAAGGGGAAGATCCTAGTGGTTTGCTCGATTTGTTTGCTCATGAATTGCCTGAAATAAAAGCGAATATGGTCAGTGCCATGGCAGATCCAGATATGCCGCGATTATACGACGTAGTGCAAAAAATATACGATCGTCTTTGTTTTGCGCCAACCCCGCAATTAACAGCGGTATGCAAAGCGTTTAAAGTCGCTTTAGAAAGCGCTACGCACGATTTACAAACATTATATGCCTGGATGTTAAAAGCGATTGCGTCATTTGAAGTGCGCTACGCGAATATTAAAGCGCAGGGATGAGCTCAGCAATGGGACTATTTACGACGAACAACTTTCACCAGAAACCTTTTGTTTTAGGCACACCGAAGGGCAGCTGGCATTGCTTGCGTGCGCTTATTATTCGCGATTTTTCTCAGCGTTTTTCAGATATACCGCTCATGTTTGAATTTGTGGTTTTTTAAAACACAGTCTTTGGAAAAGGT
>JAURND010000133.1 GCA_030830425.1 Gammaproteobacteria bacterium | reverse complement strand
TATGGATTTAGATTGCCATCGGCATTGGATAATCGTCCGCTACGATTTGAAGAATTTGAACAACTGATTTTTCAAGCAATTTTTGTTTCTGCAACGCCCGGTAATTATGAAACGCAATATGCGGATCAAACCGTAGCGTTAGTCGTTAGACCGACTGGATTACTAGACCCTGAGTTAGAGGTAAGGCCTGTTGGCACTCAAGTGGATGATTTATTATCAGAAATCAACAGAGTGGTTCTAAAAAAAGAGCGAGTATTGGTGACCACATTAACGAAGCGTATGGCAGAAGATTTAACTGATTATCTGGCTGAACATGGTATAAAAGTTCGTTATTTGCATTCTGATATTGGTGCAATTGAACGAGTTGATATATTGCGAGATTTGCGCTTAGGGACCTTTGATGTGTTGGTCGGTATTAATTTATTGCGCGAAGGTCTAGATTTGCCCGAAGTCTCTTTGGTCGCTATTTTAGACGCAGACAAAGAGGGGTTTTTAAGGTCCACGCGTTCGCTGATACAGACGATTGGTCGTGCAGCCAGAAATATTCATGGTAAAGCGTTGCTGTATGCAGACCGCATTACCGATTCGATGAAAAAAGCCATGGACGAAACGGATCGTCGTAGAGAAGTTCAAATACATTACAATCAACAGCATGGTATTACGCCTCAAGGTATTTCTAAAATGGTTAATGCGATGTTAGAAACCAGCGAGGTATTGTCTCCTGACGAAAGAATAAAGGCAAAAAAAGTGGCTGAAGAAGCGGCTTATTATCAAGCCTTATCCCCAGCTGCTTTGGCCAAAAAAATAAAGCAACTAGAAGAGGCCATGTATCAACATGCCCAACACTTAGAATTTGAAAAAGCGGCAAAAGTGCGAGATCAAATTAAACAGCTAAAAGCACTTGTTTTTTCGGCGGTAGACAGTGAATAATCTGTCCACCCCATTTCCCTGTTAAAAATAATAATACCTATGTCTGATTACCGAAAACTCACTCGTTTGGCAGCCACTATGTCCGCCATTTTTTTGTTAACAGGCTGCGCAAGTGTTTGGCATCCCAAAACACCAGAAGACCCTTATGAAAGCTATAATCGTCAGATATTTGTATTTAATAGAGGGGTAGATGCTTATGTATTCCGACCTATCGCGAAAACTTATGACACAGTGACACCAAAAGTGGTGCAAAACAGAGTGACTAATTTTTTCCAAAACGTAGATACGATTTCAGTAATTGCCAATGATATCTTACAGGCGAACGCAAACTGGGCGATCTCAGATTCTTGGCGGCTACTCATTAACACCACAGTTGGCTTAGTTGGGCTTTGGGATCCGGCAACGAATTTAGGATTACCTGTGCATCAACAAGACTTGGGGCTCACCTTTGCTAAATGGGGAATGCGAGATTCCCCTTATTTTATTTTTCCATTCTTGCCGCCTGCGACCGCCCGAGATTTTTTGGGGCTGACGCTTGATCATACGGCATTTTCACCATGGACGTATCTGCGTTCAGACCGGCTTGGTTTCGCCATTCGAGGATTTGATCTGATAGAAACACGCGCTCAACTGCTTGGTATGGATAAATTAGTCGATCAAGCATTTGATCCGTATATATTTGTGCGCAATTTTTATATGCAGAATCGTCAAGCGAAAATCAATAAAGTGCTGCAGCTTGAATCCCAGTCATTAGAGACAAGATTAGACACCTCCACGTCTCAGGCTCAATAGCCAGGGGGGTGTATGGGGCAAAGTTTCAGTTTGAAACAAACATCAGGGATTGCTAGCAGTGATTATGTGGGTCGTATCCAATAATAGGTTGGCGGAACAGTATAATGTCAATTTTTAGAGGCCGAAAAGTTTTTTTTCAAATCATTTATACACAGAAGGCATATGCCTAACGAGATGTAAGGGGGTTAGATCAAAAACCCAAAAAAAAAATTAAAACAATAAGATAACTGATTGTTTTTAAATGACTTTTTAAAATTGCTTATTTAATGCTCAAACTGTTTACTTCCCCCGTGATACGCGCTTTCTGCCCCTGATAAAACGAGATATCCACAGGGTTATCCACAGAATTTGTGGATAACTTTTTTTGATATTTTTTTAAGCAGTTTTGGGATTTTTCGCCAGCGCAACAGTTGTCGTTTCCGCGAAAGGGGGAAATCTATCTTCGGATTTCAATAAACCTGCCGAAAGTAACTGCGTCACTGCAAAGTGAGGAGCGGCTAGCGGTGACGTATCGGTCTGTAGGTTCACGAACGCGTTTGGGTATGGCAATAACGGTGAATCTTTTATTTCAGGTTGAAGTCTGAAGCTCAGCATCTTCCGGTAAAGTTGACGAATGAATCCAGAGATGTGTTTTGCTGTATGTTTAGCGATTAAACGATGCGAAGGAAATGATGGAATAAACGGTGAGCGCTGTCGCTGGTTTGGATAGAAGGCGGGCCCCTCATGGTACCGAAGGATCACACAAGCCGTAAAACAAAGAAGCAAGGTTCGCGTTTCTGGCAGGAATTGCTGGTAAAGGGGTTAGGACGTCAGGTACGAGTAACCTATAGAAACGAGCCGAGTGGGAAGATCGTGAGTGCAAAATATAGCGACACAAGATTCAGATGCATCGGCATCAAAGTGTAAGTTAGACAGGGTAGAATCGTCGATATGAACAGAAAGTATGTTGGCAGCGCGTAACCAACCATTCAGCATAATGAGCAAACGGGCATATTTTGCCAATTTTGGCGGAAAAAATTCCCTTAAAATGCTCACATATACTCGTTCTCCCTGAAAGTGAGACAAAACCAGGGGGTTTTTTAAGGGGGACGTATTTTGCTGCCCCCTTAAATTCAAACAGATTATACTGCTCGTATCAAAAAAGCAGATACATCAAGATTCTCACTTTCAAGTAAGAGCAGTATATACATATATGCTGCGCTTTTTCGGCCATTTTTTACACCAAACTTGACTAAAATTTAACCGTTTATGCCAGTCTTTGTATGGTGGTGAATAGTTACGGCAGCGCTAGATAACGAGGTAAAAAGAGATAAAAAGAGATAAAAAGAGATAAAAAGAGATAAAAAGAGATAAATGCTTAGGAGAAGATGGGTTATTCACATCACAAAAAAATCATGCTTTAGCATTTCAATATCGATAAACAAACGGGCAACAGGAAAATAGCACGAACGCCCGAAAATAAAGGATAGAAGTTTTTCTCTAATCAATATTTTATCCGTCACCGGCCCTACGGGCTCCTTCTTCCAAAAGGAGAGAAGGAGAAAATAAGAGACAGGTTAAGGCAAATTTCGCGTTTTGGCGGGAATTGCTGAAAAATGAAGGGAAGACCACCATAGCGGTTAATATCAGGCAGATATTGACGCAGCAGTTCCTAGTATTTTTTTCTTCAAAGAGGCATTTAAGCGACTTTTGAGGCGACTTGCCTTATTTTTATGAAAAATACCTTTTGGGACCATTCTATCAATTTGAGAAAATGCTTCTTTGACGCATGCCTGCGCTTCAGCATTTTCGCCAGAGATAATTGATTTACGAGCTTTTTTTAGATAAGTATAAGCGCGAGATCGTAATGATGTGTTGCGAGCCTGACGTTTGACAGTTTGTATCGCGCGTTTTTTGGCAGAGGCAATATTTGCCATAATAAACTCCGAATGATGAGGTTGAAGTGTTTAGACTGTATCCGTGGCTAATGGGTTGAAAAGAACCAGGAGTTTTTTAAGGGTCGATTTTTTTCCTTAAATTTAATAAGTGATACCGCTCATGCCAACAGTATTTTTTTAGATGCTGTATTTTAGAAAACGGCAAATTTAAATACAAGCGGCATATTCCGGGCGATAACTATGCCAATTTAAACGTTTTCTGTCAATAGGCATTAATTGAGCGTCAGCAATGGGATTCTTTATCATACTTGCTGGCTGGCTGGTTTAAGATCCCGACTTTTAGATCGGAAGGAGCGCTTACTGCAAGCGAAGCGATGCAGCTTTAATAGCGCAGATTTGGGCGGGGTTCATTCTCCGCCCAAATCTTTAGTTGTTCCGCAGAGATTCCTTTGTTGGCTACGGAAAAATTTCACCAGAAACTCTTTTTTTGGCTGCTTTAAGGAGTAGCAGGAATTGTTGATTAGCGGTAACGTAGCCATATGCTATACCGCTCTTACTTGAAGGTACTGGTTTTTAAAACAATATGCTGAAAAAATTCTATTGGGGTAAGAGCGGTATAACCTGTTGAATTTAAGGGGGCGTGGATCCCGACCTTCGTCGGGACGCTTTGCGAAAAACCCCCTGGTTTTGTCTCACTTCAGAGATGCAAAAACCAGCATCTTGAAGTGGAATGAGTATAGATCTTTATCCTGAATGGTTAACCCAAAAAATGCAACCTACTTTAATTTTACATGTCGCGCTGCTTAAACCCCTTCGGCATTGTTTTGACTATTTATTGCCGATAGACAGCATGATTCCTGTGGGGCAATTACAGCCTGGTATTCGTTTGTTGGTGCCTTTTGGTAAAACGCAAATGATCGGTGTTTTATTGGTGGTGAACCAGACTAGCTGTATCTCGATGGATAAGTTAAGACCCATCATCGCGATTTTAGACGAACAGCCTTTAATTTCTAAAAATCTGCTGGCATTACAGCAATGGGCTAGTCAATATTATCATCATCCCATTGGCGATGTTGTGCTCGGTACATTACCGATGTCATTACGGACTTATCAACAAATCCCTGTCGGACAACGTACCTATCAATTAACCGATTTTGGCAAAACAGTTGACCTGACTTTGTTGACTCGAACGCCTAAACAAGCGCACTTGTTAACATTTTTAAATATCGGTGTTGATCCCATGTCATTAGATAAAATTCAAGCAGCTGGATTTACGTTGGGGCTACTACAAAAACTGTGTCAAAAAAATTGGGTTTCGATGACACAATTGCAGTTAAATAAACGCGAGGTTCAACCACTCAAACCTATTTGTAGGGCTACTGAACCTTGTTTAGCATTAAATGCGCATCAACAAATAGCCGTTGATAAAATCACGCAAACAACTGGGTTTCAAACTTATTTGCTTAATGGCATTACAGGGAGTGGAAAAACAGAAGTTTATCTGCAAGCGATTGATGCTTGCTTAAAAAAAGGAAAACAAGCATTGGTGCTTTTGCCAGAAATTGGTTTAACACCGCAAACCATCGCCCGTTTTGAGAAAAGATTTGCAGTGCCCATCGTCACGTTGCATTCCCGATTGTCTGAAAAAAACCGTTATGAATCTTGGATTCGTATCGGTACAGGAGAAGCGCGCATTATGATTGGCACGCGTTCTGCATTATTTTCGCCTTTTACGCAATTGGGTTTAATTGTTGTGGATGAGGAGCATGACTTGTCGTTTAAGCAACAAACGGGATTTCGTTATTCTGCCCGAGATTTAGCCGTGGTCTGCGCACAATTAGAAGATATTCCTATCATATTGGGCACCGCAACCCCTTCTCTTGAAACCTTGCATAAGGCCAATATGGCTCGATTTCAACCGCTTGCGTTGCCAGAGCGTGCCGGGGAAGCCATTTTGCCAACTTTTCACTTGATTGATTTGCGACAGAAAAAATTAATCCATGGATTATCCGCTGAATTACTCGCCGTAATTAAACAACATTTAAGCGCAGGTAATCAGGTGTTGCTCTTTTTAAATCGCCGTGGTTTTGCGCCGATTTTGTTTTGTCATGAATGTGGATGGTCGGCACAATGTTCACGATGCGATGCTAAATTAACGTTGCATCAAAAACCGCTTAAACTCGTGTGTCATCATTGCACCAAAACCTATCCGATCTTTACCATTTGCCAACATTGCCAAAACCCGCAATTGGCGCAAATTGGATTAGGCACGCAACGTATTGAGCAAACATTGCAAAGCTGTTTTCCAGATACAGAAATTATTAGGATTGATAGAGACAGTGTCCGCAATAAAACTGATTTTGAAAAAATATTGGCAAAAATTCAACAAGGTCAGCAGCAAATTTTAATTGGCACCCAAATGCTCGCTAAGGGACATCATTTTCCTAACGTTACTTTAGTGGGCATTGTAGAGATAGATGCGGCATTGTATAGCACAGATTTTCGCGCCGTAGAACATATGGGGCAATTGATTTTGCAAGTCGCGGGACGTGCAGGTCGTGCTGAAAAACCAGGCCAGGTGTTTTTGCAAACACATCAACCCGATCACCCTTTATTACAAACGTTGATTCACCAGGGATATGGCGAATTTGCCAACTTGTTATTGGCAGAAAGAGAACGCAGTGGTTGGCCGCCTTTTTCTTATTTAGGTTTGTTACGCGCAGAAACGACTCAAAGCAATCATGCGCTTGATTTTTTAAGCCAAGCTAAAATGATTGCAGCACAGTTATCTGAAAAAGGTGTGACGATTTTGGGTCCCATTCCAGCCCCCATGGAACGAAAAGCAGGTCATTTCCGCGGCTTGTTATTATTTCAAGCCAATGACAGACGAATGCTACATCGCTGGTTAACTGAATTTTTATCGCAACTCACGGCTAAAGCCACGAGCCATCGAGTTAGGTGGTCTATCGACGTAGATCCGTTGGAGTTAGGTTAAACTAAGTTCTGTTTATACCGCTCTTACTTGAAAGGACTGGTTTTTAAAATACGGGACTGAAGAAAATGCTATTGGGG
Organism: Gammaproteobacteria bacterium; assembly: GCA_030830425.1. Taxonomy (GTDB): domain Bacteria; phylum Pseudomonadota; class Gammaproteobacteria; order JAURND01; family JAURND01; genus JAURND01. Next base: position 1,226 of record JAURND010000133.1, on the reverse strand, counting down.
TAAGAGCGGTATAATCGGTTGAATTTAAGGGGGCAGAAAAATACTTCCCCCTTAAAAATCCCCCTGGTTTTGTATCACTTCAGAGATGCAAAAACCAGCATCTTGAAGTGGAATAAGTATAAACCAAGTTGTTCATGCCAGTCTTGTTTTAGATTTTTAGTGCCCTCGACAGCTATAACCTCTTTCTTTTAATATTTCTTCGGCGGCTTCTGAGCGATAAGCGCTATCTCCCGAAACACGTTTACTGCTATTTCGCTCATCCAATCGTCTTTCGAAGGCATGAATATCTGCTTGTGATGCGGCTGTCACTTCAAATTTTCGGATGATTTTATATTCGGCATCTGAATTGATGTGGTTTTTATAGTCATAGTCGTTTTTATGACGTTTTTTTGTCCAACGGGCATCTGTATCTTTTTGGCGCAACACATGCACGCTTTTGTTTTGCCATGCTTCGGGTTGCTGACCTGCTACAATACAAGCATCGACCATGGAGCCTGTTTTTTAATGCAAAGCCTTTTAGCCGCTAAAATCCGCTCACGCCAATACAGCAAGGTTTCTGAATCAGCGAGGTTAATCTTGTGTTCGTAAACAGGCGAGAGATTGCCAAAGCGGTGCTTTTCGCTAATTTTTGTACCGTCCCGAGAAAATTTAGCCAGTTTTTTTGTTCATTTAATAAAACCTTAAGGTTCATCGTTTAGACTATCATTCTATCAGTGATGATCAGCTTTGATGCCTCGCTGGATTTAGATTGGTTCTCGGATGGAATATTTAAAATGGCTAATTGGCTTTTGTGCATCGTGAATGCTAAATCGCCAATAATCGTCGACGAAAAAAGTCGAGCCGTACTTTACGCGCACAAATGAACAATGGGAGAGTCATCATGTCAGAAATAAAAAGAAAAGAAGCGAAAGTTACTGAATATAGTTTAGAAGAAAAAGCCATGTTTTCAGCAAGCAGTTATGCCAAAAACACGGCTACTACCCGTGCAGCAAGTATTTATAATTTGTCGCCAGAGAATGCCTGGGTCGCTCTGGAGTTGCCAGAAAAAAGACAATTATTGAACGAAGCGATTCAATTGCAAAGAGAGCAACAAAAACAACGGGAGGAAAAGCATTCAATACGCGCACCAACCGCTCGGCCTGAGCCTGTATTTACTGATAAGGATCTTCAACTCCAAAGAATCCTCCAACCACTTCATGGTGCACTTACTCAATACACACCAACTT
>JAURND010000132.1 GCA_030830425.1 Gammaproteobacteria bacterium | reverse complement strand
TTATACTGCTCGTATGAAAAAAGCAGATACATGAAGATACTCACTTTCAAGTGCGAGCAGTATATATGGATGGCAATCTTTTTGATCGGTTTGGTGGTTACATTTCCGATAGAGTCTGCTTTTGCGCAACCAGAAATTCCAGCCACTCAAATTAAAATTAATGATTTATCATTAGACGAATTGCAGCAAGCTGCAGAGTCGGGTGACCCAGATGCGCAATATGCCCTCGGTTATTTGTATTTTTATGGAAAAACCGTTACGCAAAATACGCAGACAGGATTAAATTGGATAAAACGTGCAGCAGTACAAAGTCAAGCCCAAGCGATACAGGCACTGAACATATTATCCCCCGGCAATATGCCAAACCACGACACTATCGCGACGCCACCTGCTGAAACAGCAGTCATCGGTAAATCTGAACAGAATATTTCAAGCCACTCAGAAAGGCCAGCGTTATCTCCAATAAAAACAAATGTGAAAGTGGATGCAAAAACGGGGCACACTTACGCCATTCAGCTTTTATCGGCAGCCAATAAAGCAGAGTTAGAGAAATATATCAAAACTTATTCGCTTAAAAATAAAGCAATGATCCAAAAAAATAAACATAACCAGTATATATTGTTGTACGGGCACTATAAAACGCATGACGAAGCTGTCGCTGATTTAGCTAAATTGCACGTAGCCCTAAAATCTCAAAAGCCATGGATCATTAAAGTGGATTCAGCAATTTCCGCTGACCTCTGAGCAGGCTAAAACAAAGGGTTTCTTGTAAAAGTTATTTATCGTAAATAGTCCTATTCCAGGTAACCGCATCGTGTGCGTAAAAAGAGAAAGGGCCGTTTTCTCTTTTTACGCTGCGAGCGCAGATCTGTCCAAGCGCGCGTTAAAACAAGGAAGCAATTTTCAGATTTCTGACGATGAGACAGGAGAGACCGAAGGTCGAAGTCGAAGAGCCCCCGGTAGCCATGCGGAGCGTGTTTTTGCGCGAAGTAGCAATTTGTCGAACGCAAGACGGCCGGGGCATAAAAATACCGCGGCGAGATCGAGTGCGTCATAGTTGACTTGGACGTCCTAATGACGCATCACGAGATCCGCCGCACCCAGAAGGAATTACTCAAGCCGACTGAAGATTCGAGATATGGGATTCCTTATAGCAATTCCGGCTCTTTATGGCCTTTTGATTTTAAAGGGGGCAAAATTCTTCCCTTGTAAAAATTGGCGCTGCTGATGGGAGGGTAATGGGGTTTTAGGGAAGAGGGCCAAGTAAACTGGCTCTCCACCTGATAGCAAGCGGAAACTTGTTTTTGAAAACCCCATCAATTAGAAAGAAGATTCTGAGTTTTTGGCGAAGTTTTCTGGGTTGCCTCATTGTTAAAACAGGCAGTAAGCCTCTCGTTTTTGGCGGAAGCTGTTTTGAAAGATGCCTTTAAGATGGTGCCGGAGGTCGGACTCGAACCGACACAGTGTTGCCACTATCAGATTTTGAGTCTGACGCGTCTACCAATTTCGCCACTCCGGCATTTTTTAGTGGAAAACAATTGTATCCATATTATAACGCAGCAGCAATCTCTTTTTGCAATTCCCCAGAATGGAATAACGTTTCTATGATATCGCTGCCACCCATTAGTTCACCTCGAATATATAACTGAGGAATGGTTGGCCACTGACCATATTGTTTAATGCCTTCTCGAATTTCGGTGTTTTCTAGTACATTTACATATAATATTTTAATCGTATCTGTTTCAAAATTATCCAAACACTGCTGAAGTAATTGTACGGCTCTTGCGGAAAAGCCGCATTGTGGAAAAATCGGTGTTCCTTTCATGTATAAAACAATAGAGTGATCATGTAGTTGCTGTTTAATCGTGTCTTGTATTGTCATGTGAAAATTCTCTATAAATTAAGGGGTGAGGACGAATAAATGCTTATTCCCAAACATCAAGCTCCATTTTTCTTTATTCTTGCTTTAAAAGCAAGTTCAGTTTGCTAAAATTAGCAATTCCCGCCAACTTTCGAATTGCTAAAAGCAACGAATTCTGGTAAAAATACCGCTTGTTTCTACTGTTTTTATCTGATAAATGTTTAATGGAGATTGTTGTTATGTCTAGAGTATGTCAAATCACCGCAAAGAGACCACAGGTTGGTAATAATGTTTCGCATGCGAATAACAAAACTAAACGTCGTTTTTTGCCAAATTTACAAACACGTCGTTTTTGGGTAGAACGCTTAGAACGCTTTATCACTTTGCGCGTTTGCACCAATACCATACGTACTATCGATAAGCTGGGCTTAGAAAAAGCACTCGCAAAATTCAACCTTGAGTTTGAATGATCGTACAGCAAATCCCGCTCAAAACGCGGAACTTGCTTTTTGGTTTTAACGCGTCGCTTTGATAAGCCCGCGCCTCTTAATAACCCCCCTATGCGACTATCAGTAATGGGGTCATTTACTACGAAAAACTTTCATAAAAAACCATTTGTTTAGCCTTGTTAAAGGGTAACGGGAATTGCTGATGATCGTAGAAAACAAAAACAGTTCACACAGGAAAAATACGCATGGCACGAGATAAAATTAAATTAAAATCGAAAGGGAAGACCAAAGATGGCAAATTAACAGGCACCTTTTACACCACGACAAAAACAAAAGGCGCTGAAAAACTCAAAAAAAAGAAGTTTGATCCTCGCGCTTTCAACGAAGCAACGGGCAAAACTGGTGCTCACGTTTTATTTGAAGAAGATAAAATCAAGTAATTTTGCGATTATCCCAGGGGGGCTCATTAACACTAAACGTGAAATCCTGACGCAAGTCTGAACCCCTTTAGCTTGCATCAAGATGCACATATTACTTTTTTAGAAAATTACGGGATAATCCTTTTCTCGGTCTTAAAAAGTCTTACCATGGCGCGAAAATCTCAAGAGAAGATTGCAACCCCCTTCATGCTTTGGCAGCTAAAAAATGTTTTTCTTTGAGAATTTTTCATGGCAAATAGTCTCATTCCTGATAGCCACTTCTGCGGTTTAAGCTGAAACTTCTAAAGAAGAGGTAAGATCATTTGAGAAATCTAAGTAGACATACCACTGATATCAGTTGAAAGCGGAATAATCTTTTGAATTTAACGGAAGAAAAATAATCCCCCTTAAAACCCCCCCCTGGTTTTGTCTCAGCCTGAAGGTGAAAAAGACGGTAACTTCAGGTTGAATGAGTATAATAACAATTGGATTTTAAAAGCAGGAGATAAGTCCCCCTCGTAAAGATAGGCGCTGTTGACAGCATCAATAGGGCACTGAATAGAAAAGAGCGAAGTGGGCCCGTAGCCGGTTCTCCTGATAGCAACCCAAAATTTGTTTTCGCGAGCGTCATCAACTAGGCAGCAATTACCCGCATTTTTGACGGGGATTGCTGCTATTTTCATGAGGTAGCTCTGACGACTATTCCCCTCCCAAAAAGACTGGCAAAAACCACTAGACCTCAGTCAAGAGCGGCATATCAGACACCTCTTTTTTAGCTTACACCCAGCCGCCAAAAAAAATGACTGAAAAATTAAAAAAAGATTTAATCCAAAAGATCGTCACCTACGCCCAAAAAAACGCCCCTAAAAAACAAGCACCGCTTCTTTTGCCTTTTATTCAACAATATTATGCGCATGCGCCTTTTGAAGATCTCAGTGAACGCTCAATGAGGGATCTCTATGGTGCTGCTTTTTCTCATTGGAAACTAGTCGAAAAACGGGCGCCTAGTGAGTACAAACGACGAATTTTTAATCCACAATTAGACGTCGACGGGTGGGAAAGTAGCCATACCGTATTAATGTTTACTTTAGATGATCAACCTTTTTTAGTTGACTCTTTGTGTAACGAAATAAATCGACTTGGTTTTACGATACGCTTTGTGCTTCACTTAGGTGGACTTAAAGTCGTCAGAAACGCGAAGCATCAAATTTCTGAGACTTGTGTTAACAATGTTACAAAAGGCATTTTAATAGAGGCGCCTATTTATATCGAGATCAATCGGCAATCAGATCCAAAAATCCTTAAAGACTTGGGAGAATCTCTAGATCGTGTCATCAATGATGCGCGCATGGCAGTTGAAGATTGGTCAAAAATGGAGGCTGAGATTTATTCTGCATTAAAAGATCTTGAACAGCATAAGCTGCCTGCACAAGAAGCTTATATAGAAGAAATCAATACTTTTTTAAGATGGTTGCTGGACAATCACTTTACATTACTCGGATTTCGCTATTATGAGCGGGTTTTGGAAGGCGATCACCTTGCATTGCGCTTAAAACCTAATAGCGGATTAGGCGTATTGCGAGACACCAAAACCAGTAGAAAGGTTCGCTATTACGAAGATTTACCACCAAAAGCCAAAGCGCTCTCGCTATCTGATTACCCTATTATTCTTGCGAAAACCAACACGCGCTCTACCGTACACGGTAGACGCTACACAGACTATATTAGCGTAAAATGTTTTGATGATGAGGGACAAGTGATTGGTGAACGCTGGTTTATTGGACTGTATACCAGTACCGTTTACAACTCAGACCCCAAAGATTTTCCGCTGATTCGCCAAAAATTTCATTATGTGCTCGAGCGTTCCAGATTACCTGAAAATAGTCATGCCTATAAAGCATTAGCACACATTCTTAAAACATTACCTCGTGATGATTTATTTCACGCAACTGCTGATGAATTATTTGATCTGAGTATTGCTATCTTGCATCTACAGGATCGTCGATGCATTCGCTTATTCGCACGCAAAGATATTTTCAATCGTTTCATTTCTTGTTTAGTTTATGTGCCTTCTGATGACTTTAATATGGAGCTTTGTGATCGCATTGAAGCCATTCTTAAAAAATCTTTGGATGCATTAGAAACCTCGTATACGACTATTTTTTCAGATTCTCTGCTTTCATGCATTCATTTTACAGTCAGAATTGATCCTAAAAAACCTCAAATATATTCGCTCTCACGAATTGAACAAGAGATTATAGAGATTGGCAGATCATGGAAAGATGGGTTATATCAGCAATTGACTGCGCTATTGGGAGAAGAAAAAGGCAGCGCATTAGCAACCAACTATAAACGCTCTTTTACTGCCGCTTATCGAGAAAGTTTCAGCCCTCAAATAGCAGCAAAAGATATTGTTTGTCTAGAGAAGTTAATTTTTGAATCCTCTGATTTACAAACCAGTATTTATAAATCCGTCAATGCTACTGCTGAAACACTACATTTTAAGCTCTATCATCGAGATACGACTGTTCCATTATCAGATGTGATTCCTATTCTCGAAAAAATGGGATTACGAGTGCTCAGCGAACAATATTATTGTGTGACTTATCAAAACAATCATACTGCTTGGGTCAATGATTTCAATATTTTATGCACACCAAAACTCGCATTTGATATTAAAAGCATGGGAGAGATTTTTCAATCAGCTTTTGATGCCATATGGCATGCTAAAGCAGAGAATGATGGATTTAATGCGTTAGTATTGAGTGCCAAATTGCCATGGTGTGAGGTGGTTGTTTTGCGTGCTTATGCTAAATATATCAAACAAATGGGTATTACTTTCAGTCAGGATTACATTGAACAAGCGATTTGCAATCACTCAAATATCGCAAAATTATTAGTACATTTATTTTTATGCCAATTTAATCCCCAAGGTGAACATCTTGAACCCAACATTAGAAAACAATGGATTGACCAAATCAAGCAATCTTTAATTCATGTGGCCAGTCTTGATGAAGATCGCATATTGCGTATATTTTTAAACTTGATTTGCGCAACAGTTCGCACTAATTATTTTCAAACAGATGCGCATGGAAACCATAAGCCTTATCTCTCTTTCAAGTTTAATCCTTCCAAAATCCCAGATTTACCTCAACCCAAGCCTTTGCATGAAATTTTTGTTTATGCGCCTCATTTTGAAGGGGTGCATTTGCGTGCTGGCGATGTTGCTCGCGGCGGTATCCGATGGTCGGATAGACGAGAAGATTTTCGCCGAGAAGTCTTAGGCTTAATGAAAGCCCAACAAGTTAAAAATGCTGTGATTATTCCCGCAGGGGCTAAAGGCGGTTTTATCCCTAAATTAATGTCCATCAATCTAGATAGAGATGGCATACAAAAAGAAGGTATTCGTTGTTATCAAGATTTTATCCGTGGTTTGCTCGATATCACGGATAATCTTTATCAAGATGCAGTTATCCATCCCAAAGACACCGTTTGTTTAGATGGCGATGATTCTTATTTGGTAGTCGCGGCGGATAAAGGAACGGCGACTTTTTCAGATATTGCCAATACGCTTTCTAAAGAGTATCGGTATTGGTTAT
>JAURND010000131.1 GCA_030830425.1 Gammaproteobacteria bacterium | reverse complement strand
TGAATTGTTTCTTCCTGAAGGCGCTTTTGACTTTAAAGCTTACTGGGCAGATAAACTTAATCCTGTTGCACTTAGACATTGAAACCGCCCCCTCTTTAAAGGATAATGGGAGTTGCTGATGGATGCCATATCTCAATGCGGTTCTCGAGAATCTTTTGATGTACTGGTGATTGGTACTGGTATTGCCGGTCTCAGCTTTTGTCTGGCATTACTTCAAGAGCGCCCTAAAGCCAAAATAGCACTTCTTTGCAAAACAAAATTACAAGAATCAAATAGTTATTATGCGCAAGGCGGTATTGCTGCCGTTTCAAGAGAAGGTGATACACTTTCACAGCATTTTCAAGATACCCTTTCATCAGGAGATGGATTTAGTCATCCGGACGTCGTTTCAGGCATTCTCAAAGAAGCGCCCCAATATATTCAAAAACTTGAGCATTATGGGGTCTCATTTGACAAAATGGCGAATCATCATGAGCCAGATTTAGCTCAAGAAGGCGGGCATTCGCAACGTCGCATTTTTCGCTGCAAAGATCAAACAGGGCGAGCCATCATCAAAAGTTTAATGGCTCGCGTTCAAGAACATCCCAATATTCAAATATTTGAATCTCATATTGCCGTTCATTTGTTAAATCGTGCCTATCAGCCAGTACCCAGATATTACGGCGAAATTGTGGGTGCTTATGTCTTAGAGATAGCAACCGGGCTGATTCATACCTTTTTGTCTAAAGTTGTGATATTAGCCACAGGTGGGGCGGGTAAAATTTATCGTTATACCACGAACCCTGATGTAGCCACGGGTGATGGATTGGCCATTGCTTATCGCGCAGGTGTGCGAGCTGTGAATCTAGAGTTTTATCAATTTCATCCCACACTCTTGTATCATCCCCAATGTCCCAATTTTCTAATTTCTGAAGCGGTGCGCGGAGAAGGTGGGTATTTACGTTTACCTCAGACGGGTGAACGATTTATGCGGCGCTATGCGCCTGCTCAAATGGAATTGGCAACGCGTGATGTAGTGGCTCGAGCGATTTTTAATGAAATTGAACAAAGCAGTTACAACTACGTGCACTTAGATACCACCCATCATTCCCCAGCATTTTTAGCGCAACATTTTCCGAATATTTATGGCACATTAAAGCAGTTAGGAATTGATATGAGTCAAGACTTGATTCCGGTAGTGCCAGCTGCCCACTATCAATGTGGTGGGATTTTGACCGATGTGGCCGGACAGACTGATAAAGATCGACTATATGCCATTGGTGAGGTGGCATTTACAGGGCTACATGGCGCGAATCGATTGGCCAGTAACTCATTGGTGGAAGCAGGTGTGATGGCGGGATATGCTGCTCAAGCCTGTCTCAAATGGTTAGATGCCCCATTACCCCTAACTGAAAAAATTCCTGATTGGGACTCAAAAGGTGTTTCAGACTCACGTAGAGCAAGTCAAATTAATGCGCATTGGCGAGGATTAAGAGGAGAAATGACTTCTTATGCAGGTATTATTCGCACAGAGGAGGGGCTTAAAGATTTATTGAAACTGATTTTGACCCGTAGTCAAATGATCGAGGAGTACTATTGGCAATACACAGTAACCAGAGATTTGTTAGAACTGCGTAATATTATTTTAGTGGCAGAGTTAATTGTACGTTCCGCGCTCAAGCGCCGAGAAAGTCGCGGCGGCCATTATCGCGAAGATTATCCTCAAAAATCTCTTGACGCTGAAGAAACCATTTGTTGACAGCAATGGTTTTAGGGAGTGGGTTTATATCGCCCCCCTGTTTTTGTCTCACTTCAAACATTAAAAAACCGGTATCTTGAAGCGAGATAACTTTAAAAAGCGAGCGGCTGCAGCATCCAATCCCCGCGTTTTGGCCGTGGGGTCCATTGACTGAATAATTTTATCATTCCCCATGTTACAGACACCAACACCTACCCAATTAAAACTTTCTCCTGACATGGTGATTTGCCAGGCGGATTACCCCCTAGACTGGTATCAACCCGATTTTTTGCCTTATGCAGAATCTTATTTAGCATTGCCTGATCGAAAATTTGGTACAGTCGTTCAATGGATGCGTCCTTACATAGAAAAAGCGCAACAACATTTTGGTGACTCGCTTTTGCTGCTGGCGCATTATTATATGGGCGGAGAGATTGTCAAACTGATTGAAGAATTTGGCGGTTATGTCGGAGATTCTTATCAGTTGTCTATCATTGCTTCGAAACGTCCTGAAAAATCAGTGATTATCGAATCAGCAGTACACTTTATGGCAGAAAGTGTTTCCCTGCTCGCGCATCCTCATCAACAAGTCTATATTACAAATCCTAAAGCGGGATGCACCATGGAAATGCATGCCAAAGACTTCATGGTAGAACCTGTTTTTACAGCCATCAATGCCCGTTATGGCGCAGAAAATATTTTGCCCATTTGTTATATGAATACCTCGGGACGCTTAAAAGCCATGACTGGCGCACAAGGAGGAGCAGTTTGTACTAGCGGAAATGTGAAAAAAATTTTTCAATGGGCCAGAGAAAAAGGTAAAAAAATATTATTTATTCCCGATCAACATATGGGCGAAAATGTCGCGGGATGGGTCAATATTCCAGCAGATAAAATCGCGTATTGGCCCGGTGGCGTCGATGGCATTCATTATCGATTAGAAGAACAAGATTCTCAGACAATCCAAAGATGGGATGAAGCAGAGCTGGTATTATTTTGCAGTCAATGTAGTGTGCATACTTATTATCAACCCCAGATGGTTCGTTATTGGCAAGACCTCGGCTATCACGTGGCTGTACATCCAGAATGTCGTAAAAAAGTGGTAGATATCGCAGATTCCACAGGCTCTACTGCTTTTTTATGGGATCACGTGATGAACGATAGGGCAGGTACGCAAAAATATGCAATAGGCACTGAAAATCATATGGTTGAAAATCTCAAGCAGGCAGCAAGCATGCGTGGAATTTTAGTGCTAAACTTAGGAGATGCCCCACTTTCTGGTATGCCAGGCATGGGTTGTGGCTGTGCGACCATGTCTAGAAATGACCCCCCGCACCTGGTTGCATTGCTCGACTTATTGCGTCAAGGTAAAAGCATGGATAGCAATCGAGTGAAACCTGGCGATGTGGTGAATGAATGGACAGGTGCTCGCCAACGATTAAGCCTCGAAGAGCAGTCAGTATTGGTGAAACAGGCCAAATATGCGTTGGAAAATATGATACAGATTACTGAAACCACAACCACAGCAGTTTGATGGCTATTTTTTGCACAAACTCAATAATTGGAAGCTGTGCAAGAATTTCTGCGCAAACACTCAAATGCGGGTTATTTATTTTCGGATGGGTCAGCGCAGCAGTTGCATTGCCCAGCGATGCGAATCAAATAGCTTATTTTAACGCTGATACGATCTCATTGAATCAACAACAAGGCACCACTATTTATGGTGGACATGTGCATATGCAACAAGGCAGCACAAGCTTGTCTGCCGATAAGGTCACTGTTTATAAAAATAAATCAGGGGTCACTTATCAAATAATTGCCATTGGAAATCCAGCCTATTATTCCAGTGTTCCCGAAGATAAAGCAGCGCCTATCAACGCCTCTGGTCGCACGATTGTTTATTACCCACTCAAAAAAATAGCAGTCATTTGGTGGGATGGTTATGTGGTTCAAGGTAAAAACAGCCTAAAGGGAGAACACATTGTTTATGATATCATCAAGCGAATACTCAGCGCCTATCCCATTTCTTCAGGACAAAATCAGAAATCATTGATTGTGCTGGAACCAACCAATAATTCACGTCCATGACCATATTAGAAGCACTAAGATTAGAAAAACAATACAAAAAACGCAAAATTGTTAAAGATGTGAGTTTACGTATCAATCAGGGTGAAATCGTGGGATTATTGGGGCCTAATGGTGCGGGTAAAACCACTAGCTTTTATATCATCGTCGGATTGATCCATGCAGATAAAGGTCAAATATTATTAGACGGCAAAGATATCTCCAGAGACCCTATTCACCAGCGAGCGCGGTTTGGCTTGGGCTATTTGCCCCAAGAATCTTCTATTTTTAAAAAACCAACAGTCGCCCAAAACATTTTAGCGATTTTAGAGCTACGCGAATCACTGGGCCTAAAAGAGCGCAAAAAAGAATTAGATAGTTTAATGCAAGAATTGCATATCGCCCATTTAAGCGATAGCCTTGGTTATTCATTGTCGGGGGGAGAAAGGCGTCGAGTAGAAATTGCGCGAGCCCTGGCCATGAACCCGCGATTCATTTTGCTAGATGAGCCTTTTGCCGGGATTGACCCTATTTCGGTCATTGACATTAAACGTATTATTCTGCATCTACGCGATCGCGGTTTGGGGATTCTGATTACCGACCATAATGTCCGTGAAACACTCGATATTTGTGAACGCGCTTATATTGTTAATGAAGGATCTATCATTGCCGAAGGACCGCCCGCGATGATTTTGACGAATAAACAGGTCAGGGAAGTTTACCTGGGGCATGAGTTTGATTTATAATGAAAACTGACCAGGAATTCCCGCCAAAAACGCAGCATTTACTGCAAAATAACAGCAATTCCCGCTACTCTTTGAAGTGCTTAAAATAAAGGCTTCCTTGTAAAATTTTTTCGTAGAAATAACCCTCACTGCTGGCAACCGCATGAGAAATTTCGAAGGGGGCAGCGCTTCTTTCTCTTTGCCGCGAGCGTGAACTTGTTCAAGCGACGC
>JAURND010000130.1 GCA_030830425.1 Gammaproteobacteria bacterium | reverse complement strand
TATGGCGGAAAATTCCCTTAAAATGCGCACATATATACCCGTTCTCATTGAAAGTGAGACAAAATCAGGGGGTTTTTTAAGGGGGGAGCATTCTTCTGCCCCGTTAAATTCAACAGGTTATACCGCTCTTACCCCAATAGAATTCTTTTCTGTATATTGTTTTAAAAACCAGTACCTGAAAGTAAGAGCGGTATATATCCGTCTTACTTTCAGGGAGAACGAGTCTAGACCAAAAAAGTGCTTCTTTATGATGTCATTTTCTGGGTTAAACGCTAAGGTTCGACGATAATGCCCGCAAAAATAAAAAACTTATTGCTTTAGGGCTACGTTGCAGAAGTTTGGATAGGTTGTTTTAAAAATTGTTGCCAATGACGCAAGGCATTGGCAAGCTCAGAGCGCGCTAATTTTACCTGTTCTTTTTTTTCTTTGATTAGCGTTTGATACTCAGCCATCTTTCCTTTGAGATAATCTAATTTGCGAGTTTTTAGTGCAATATAATCTTTCTCTAACTGATCTAAATGACTGGCTGCCTGTAAAATCGATTCTCGCAGCGGTTGCATTAAACGTTCTGTATGTTGCGCTAGAGTATCCGAATATTGTTTGATAGTGCTTAATGTATGATGCTCATCTATTCGAACGGTATATCGTAAGATTTGCTTAGGGGTAGCACGCTTTAAATCTTTTGCAAGACCTAGAAGTGCTAAACTCTTGATTAGCCATTTGGCAGGGTCAAAGTGATAGAAACGAATACCATTTCGATAGTCAAACATAAATTGGTGGTGAAAATTATGGAATCCTTCACCATAAGTAAACAGTGCAGTCACCCAATTATCACGTGCAGTTTGCGTTTCCGAATAAGGGCGACCACCTAGCATGTGACATACTGAATTGATGCAAAAAGTCAGCTGTTGATTCAGGGCAATACGCAATGCGCCTGCAATGATTAATCCGCCTAAGGGGTCACCCCAAATGCTGGCAATACCCATTGGTAATATAAAACCCATTAGAATGGCAATGGGCACAAAAAAGCGATGCTGTAGTTGAACGAGCGGGTCAGCGGATAAGTCCGACACATTTTTAAAGTCACGCTTTGAGGGATCTAGATAAATTAACCAACCCATATGCGCATGCCAAAAACCTTGGTTGATATTGTATGGGTCTTTGTCTGTGTCTACATATAAATGGTGTCGACGATGATCAGTGCACCATTCTAAGACGCTACCCTCAAATGCGGCAGCACCTAATAATAAGAAAAATGCGCGAACGGGCCAAGCAGTCCGATAAGCGCGGTGCGAAAAAAGACGATGATAGCCAGCCGTAATTGCAAGCCCGGTCGCAAACATAAAACCAGCGGCCAAGTAAACGGTAGGCATTTGCAAATGTCCAGCATCAGCAATGAGTGCGGTACCTACAATACCAACAGCTAACACTAAGGTTAAAAATAGCGTATTTACCCAATTGATTTGTTTTTTATTTGTCATGGTCGTTATGTTGAATTTTGAAAGAAGTTTGGCAAAGGAGAACTGCATCATAGCATAAATCTTCAATTTTTCGCCATTCTCAGCAACTCTCGCCAAAGATAGGGTGCTGGCTGCCGGGTATGGCAAGTTAAGATTTATGTTGGAAGCGGAGCATCAACCAGGCAGCGATATCTTTTATTTCTGCAGCACAAACGGTATGTTGCATCGGATAAATATGTGGTTGCACAGCATATGCTTGTTCTTTTAGGTAATCGCACACGAGCTGAGACAGTTCACATGAGACAATTGTGTCATGCTCCCCCATGCCGATAAAAATAGGCGTATTTTTTGGTTGACATCGCTGAGCCATCGTTTCAAAAGCGGTCACTGGAAAAAAGGTAGACAGCCCCATAATACCACCTAGTTGTTTTGGATACGTCAAACCAGTATAAAGCGCTAATGTGCCACCTTGTGAAAATCCCACCAAAATAATGTTTTCAGTCAAAATGCCTTGTGCTATTTCTTGTTTAAGTAATACTTTGAGCGCTTGATCAGATTCATCAAGACCCGCTTGGTCTATCTGGGATGATGCGGTTAATCCATAGATATCAAACCAAGCTCGCATAGGCAACCCCGCGTTTAAGGTGACGGGACGCACGGGTGCATGTGGAAAAATAAATTTGATCGATAAGGTTTCAGGGAAGTTAAGTTTAGGTACCATGTTGACAAAATCATGACCATCTGCGCCTAATCCATGTAACCAAATCACGACATGTTTAGGCGGAATATTGGGATTTGTATGAACAACAATGGAATCGAAAGTTTTCATTTAACGCAATCTCCTATTTTGAAAAGCAAGCAGAAAATCCTGTATTTCGGGTGAGAATTTCTGAAAAATACAGTAAATTGTAAGCGCATTATAGCATTACAATGCTTGAAAATCGCATTTGGATTGTGAGATATGAATGATTGAAAGATTGACGGAAATTGCTGATAAAATTATGTCATTTCTGAGAAGGTTTGTTATACTTTCGGGCGGTCTTATTAAAACTGAATACAAAATCCCGACGTAAACTTGAATCCCCGTGGCTTGATCACGGTGTCAACGCGACGTTTTGAACGGAAATTGCTGATTAAAGCAGGAGATTTATGTCTAATTTAAAAGATGTTTTAGTCCCAGATATTGGCGGTTCAATCGCCGATGTCATCGAATTGTTAGTGAAGCCGGGTGATACTGTCTCAATTGATGATGCCTTGATTATACTCGAAGGA
Source organism: Gammaproteobacteria bacterium (assembly GCA_030830425.1). GTDB lineage: Bacteria > Pseudomonadota > Gammaproteobacteria > JAURND01 > JAURND01 > JAURND01. Next base: position 4,672 of record JAURND010000130.1, on the reverse strand, counting down.
GACAAGGCGACGATGGAAATCCCATCGCCCCATGCAGGTAAAGTCCATGCGATGAAAGTTAAAGTGGGTGACAAACTTTCCCAAGGTGGGCTCATTTTAACGCTGACAGTTTCTGGTGAGCAATCAGCAGATATCGATAAAATAGACAAAGAAGCATCAATAGATGTAGCGGCAGTATCTATCCCTATCGACACCACGCCATCACTACCATCACCCACATCAGTACCAGTATCAATCCAAACGTCGACACAAAACCAAACAGAGATGACTGCTGATGCACATGCAGGTCCTGCCGTTCGTCGTATGGCACATGAATTTGGTATTGATTTAACTCGTCTTCAAGGGACAGGTCAAAAAAATCGCGTAACTAAAGCCGATATCCAATCATTGGTGAAAAATGCATTAAGGGGTTCTAGCACCGGAAGTGGTTTATCTGTATCCCCCATGCCTGTCATTGATTTTTCACAATTCGGGCAAATTGAAACAAAACCACTGAGTAAAATTAAAAAACTGACAGGTACTCACTTGCATCGTAGCTGGGTGACTATTCCACATGTGACGCAATTTGGTCAGGTGGATATTACGGATATGGAAGCTTTTAGAACACAGCAAAAAGCAAGGGCTGAAAAACAGGGCGTTAAACTTACCCCGCTCGTATTTATTATGAAAGCAGTAGTCGCCGCTTTAAAAGCTTACCCACAGTTTAATGCCTCCTTAGACCCTAGCGGTGAACAACTGATATTCAAGCAATATTTTCATGTTGGCGTTGCTGTAGATACGCCGAATGGATTAGTGGTTCCCGTTATTCGGCATGTGGATCAAAAAGGATTATTCGTCTTGGCGCAAGAATTGGCACAGATCAGTCAAAAAGCCCGCGAAAAAGGATTATCGCCCATCGACATGCAGGGCGGCTGTTTTACGGTTTCCAGTTTAGGTGGAATAGGCGGCACGGCATTTACGCCTATTGTGAATGCGCCAGAAGTGGCTATTTTGGGTGTTTCTAAAGCAAGTCTCCAGCCGGTTTACCAGAATAATGCATTTATCCCTCGCTTGATGTTACCGCTTTCTCTGTCTTATGATCATCGAGTTATTGATGGTGCTGAAGGAGCAAAATTTATGGTCGCTTTGTCTGAATATCTGTCTGATATTCGCACATGGTTATTGTGATATACCGCGCTTATTTGAAAGGACTGGTTTTTAAAATACAGGACTGAAGAAAATGCGATTGGGGTAAGAGCGGTATAACCTGTTGAATTTAAGGGGGCAGAAGAATACTTCTCTCCACACAAGAGAATGATCCAGGGTTTCCCTTCTCCCCAGAAGGGGAGAAGGTGCCCGTAGGGCGGATGAGGGGTGGATAAAAAATCCCCTAACCCCTTAAAAAACCCCCTGATTTTATCTCAACCTGAAGGTGAAAAAAACAGCACCTTCAGGTTGAATGAGTATATACCACGCTTACTTGAAGTGAGAGGTATGCCAGCAGCGTGTCACAGAAAATCGAGCGTTTATGAAAAGCGAAGGTAGAATTTTAAGCAGATCCTAATTTAACTTAAGGAACAAAAATCATGTCTCAAGAAATTTCAACACAAGTGGTTGTATTAGGTAGCGGCCCAGGTGGATATTCCTGTGCTTTTCGCGCTGCTGATTTAGGTAAAAAAGTCATTTTAATAGAACGCGATCACACTTTAGGTGGTGTTTGTTTAAACGTAGGTTGTATCCCCTCCAAAGCTTTATTGCATGCCGCTAAAGTGATTGATGAATCTCAAGATGCAGCAGAAATAGGGATTCATTTTGATGCTTTAAAGATTGATGTTGACAAATTACGAAACTGGAAAAATAAAGTGGTTGCTAAGTTGACCGGTGGCCTAAAAATGTTGGCAAAGCAGCGCCAAGTCAGTGTGTTGCAAGGTAAAGGAGAATTCACCTCTGCACAGCAAATCAAAGTGACAGATGCTGATGGAAAAATCACTATCGTCAATTTTGAGCAAGCAGTGATTGCCGTAGGCTCTAAACCTGTTCAATTACCATTTATCCCTGATGACCCCCGCGTCATGGACTCTACAAGCGCGCTAGAATTGGCGCAAACCAAAGGACGTTTATTGGTATTGGGCGGAGGCATTATTGGTTTAGAAATGGCAACGGTTTATTCGGCATTAGGGATGCAAATCAATGTGGTCGAATTTATGGATCAACTGATTCCAGGGGCTGATCAAGATATTGTTGCACCTTACTATAAACGCGTTCAAAAACGATATGAAAATGTTTGGCTGAAAACCAAAGTCACTCAAGTCGAGGCAAAAGAAGACGGATTGTATGTCACATTTGAAGGAGAAAATGCCCCCGAAAAACCAGAACGCTTTGATCGTATTCTCGTGGCTGTTGGGCGAAAACCAAACGGTCATGAAATCGCTGCTGAAAAAGCAGGGATAGCCGTTGATGAGCGAGGATTTATTTCCGTAGACAATCAACTGCGCACCCAAGTTCCCCATATCTATGCAATCGGCGACGTAATTGGTAATCCAATGTTAGCACATAAAGCAGTCGCTGAAGGACGTGTAGCCGCAGAAGTGATTAGTGGATTAAAACATTATTTTGCGCCTAAATGCATACCATCCGTCGCGTATACAGATCCAGAAATTGCATGGGTAGGCCTGACTGAACGTGAAGCGATTGCACAAGGCATTGCTTATGGTAAAAGCGTATTCCCCTGGGCAGCTTCTGGGCGCGCATTATCCCAAGAGCGCACCGAAGGATTAACCAAACTACTATTTGATGATAAGACGCATCGTATTATTGGCGGTGGGATTATTGGGCCCAATGCTGGAGAACTGATCAGTGAAGTTACACTTGCCATTGAGATGAGTTGCGATGTTGCAGATATCGCATTAACCATTCACCCTCATCCCACGCTTTCTGAAAGTGTGATGATGGCCGCTGAAATATTCGAAGGAACAATTACTGATTTGTATTTGCCTCGAAAAGTGAGCAATGCTTGAGGGAAATATACTCGTTCTCACTTCAGAGATGCAAAAACCAGCATCTTGAAGTGGAATAAGTATAAATAGGATACTGGGGATTTCACAAATCCTCCCAGCCTTCGCCGGTAGGGTTTGTGAAAATCAGCATCTTGATTTGAGATAGGTATAGGTATAGTCAACCAGGGTGAATCCTTGCAGGATAACTCAAGATTTGAGAGACACATAAACCCCTCCCAAATCTGCGCCTATTAAAGCTTCATCGCTTCTCTTATAGCAGGTGTTTCTTTCGACCTGAAGGTCAGGCTCTTAAACCAGCAAGGCAGTATGATAAAAAACCTTATGGCTAATCAAAACCCAGATCTCAAAAAGCCACTCGCATATAAAATATTATTAGTGGAAGATGCAAAAGTAGCCCAAGAAATGGCTCGCCAAATTTTATCTGACCTTAATTGCGAAGTGGATATCGCAAATACAGGTATAGATGGCATCAATGATATGAAGCAGAATGTCTACGATATGATACTCATGGATTTAGGCCTGCCTGATATGGACGGATTTAGCGTCGTCGAACATATCAGAGAAATTGAAAGAAAAAAATGTCTCAGTCAAAATATACCCATCATTGCGCTGACTATTCACGAAGGAGAGCATATCGAAATTACCTGTCTTGATCATGCCATGAATGGTATTTTGATTAAGCCGCTTACGGAAGAAAAAGCGAAGCATATATTGAAAAAATACCTAAAATAGTCGTCGGATAGGTTAGAAATGTATCGTTATTTCTTTCCCGCTCCTAATCTACCCAGTTTTTTTAAACTGAAATATAACCCACCCTTCGAGATACCATAACCATGCAAAAAAAATATATCGTTTTAGGATTATCCACAGTTCTTTTATGTGGTTCCATACATGCCCAAAATGGGATTTATGTCACAGCAGATGGCGGTTTTGCCAATCAAAGTGGCTTGCCTGATGTGCAAACCTCAGGCGCACTCAGTTTAGATAATAGCCGCTCGCTAAATGCGATGCGTTTTGGCGTGGGCTATAATCATGATTTGAATCAGCTATTTGGAATAGGTTTGGATATTGGTACAGGTCGATATGGTGATGCGACTTATCGATATGCAGATCGCGCGACCACGAAAGTCTATTCCAGTACGTTAGAATTTTTGATGACAAGCACCCTGCATTTGCAACAGACAGATTTATTCGCTAAAGCTGGTGGTTTAAGATTAACCCCGAAAGTAAGTGGTATGAATGCGCCAGAGGAAGATACTCAAATTCGACTCGAAGCTGCTTTAGGCGCAGCTTATAATTTTACCCCACATTTTGCTGCCACATTGACTTATGCGCATGTGTTTGGTAGTCAAGTAGAGACGATTGCTCATTTGGGCGCTCAAACCCCCAGTTTAAATGAAGCGTTAGTCGGGTTACGTTATACATTTGCTTCCTAAAAGCAGAAGAAAGAATGTTGTTTTGTCTCACATTTAAGTACGAGCAGTATAATCTGTTTGAATTTAAGGGGGCAGCAAAACACTTCCCCCTTAAAAAACCCCCTGGTTTTGTCTCACATTGAAGTGAGACGAGTATATACTGCTCGTACTTGAAAGTGAGAATTTGTATAATAATACACTATGCATAAAATACTGACCAAAGAACAGCGAGTCGAATTTGAAAAAAAGGTTCGGCAAGTA
>JAURND010000129.1 GCA_030830425.1 Gammaproteobacteria bacterium | reverse complement strand
GTTGCCAGTGATGTTATTGTCTGCAGAAAAATTGAAAGCGCGTTTTCCTGATGCGGTTTTTGTGTTGCCGCTTGCTAATTCTCTGACTTTGGCAGATTTAGCGCCTTATCTGAAAAAAACCACTTTGGATATCAAAGTCATCTCTGAACAGTTTTATAATACAGTGCAACTGTGTTCGGCAGCAATCGTAGTGTCTGGGACAGCAACACTAGAAACTGCTTTATTACAAGTACCAATGGTGATTATTTATAAAACAGCAGCCTCTACTTATGCTATTTTAAAACGGATTATTCAAGTCCCTTATATCGGCTTATGCAATATTATTGCTGAGAAAATGATTGTTAAGGAACTCATTCAACAAGCGGCAACGCCAGAGACAATTGCTGCTGAAATCAGTCATATCTTAGCGGATGACCTTTATCGTTATAGCATGCAAAAAGCCTTATTAGCAGTCAAAGAAAAATTAGGGCAGGGGGGAAGTATTGCCAAAGCAGCCCACATCGCATTAACCACTCTTGGGGTATTAGAGTAGTTGCAGGGCGAGATGCCCTGTCGGTGAAGCTGCAGTCAAGCTGGACGCCTTCCAGTTGCCGCTCTGGGTTCTGCTCGAAGGTACTGACCCTGATTTATCCCATGCGCTGTCCGTTCATGGCCGCTTACCCCCCACTGACCAGCATGTTTTCAATCAAGCGGATCATCGTTTCTTTTTGTGTCGGAATCGATTCGGCTACCAGTAATGCCAATGCTGCAAGTCCGACATCATTGATGAGCAGTTGTCCGTCTCGCATCAGTACGTTATTACGATTGAGAAAATCCACAAACAGAAAAGCACCGGTGCGCTTGTTGCCATCGGCCAGCGGATGGTTTTTGATGACGAAATACAGTAGATGCGCCGCCTTGCGCTCAATGGTCGGATAGGCAGGCTCGCCGAATACAGATTGTTCGAGGTTGCCAAGAATCGCTGCGAGTGCATCACCGCGTTCAAGCCCGAAAAGATCACTTGCCTCACCTCTGGATAGAAGAACCGCTTTCAGGCTGGCGATGGAGTGTCTTGTTTCATCAAGTGACGGCATCACACCGCCCGCTGTCCCGTTGGGATCAGTCAATAATCCTTCGTCGTAACGCTGCAACAATAAGAAGGTTTGGGTATAGTGAGTGGCGATCTCGATCAAGCCCCTCCCTGTTTCGGCGATCAAATCAGGCGATTGTGCGGTCTTCTTGACCAGTGCCAGTGCTGCTTCTAGTTCGGCGGCATTGTGCTCGAAGCGGGCACGATCCAGCGTCCAGCCCTGCATTAAATGGTCGCGTAGAATGCTTGTCGCCCATTGGCGAAATTGCGTACCACGTTTGGAGTTGACGCGGTATCCGACAGAAATGATGGCGTCGAGGTTGTAGTGCTGTGTTTGATAAGTCTTCCCGTCTCCGGCAGTACGTGCAAAATTTGCACATACTGAACCTTCCTCAAGTTCCCGCTCACGGAAGACATTCTGGAGGTGCTTAGTAATTACTGAACGCTCTCGGTCAAACAGTTCGGCCATCTGTTCTTGAGTCAACCAAAGGCTCTCGCCTTCAAGCCGAACGGTAACGTGCCCGCCATCTGCCGGTTCATAAATGATTATTTCACTCACTGGCTCAAATCTCCCTGAAAATATCAGGAAAGACGCTATTACCTTTTGCAATGTATGTCAAACAATTCTAAAAAAGTGGTAACCATTCAGCACAATTAGCAAACGGGCATATTTTGCCAATTTTGGCGGAAAAATTCCCTTAAAATGCTCACATATATACTCGTTCTCCCTGAAAGTGAGACAAAATCAGGGGATTTTTTAAGGGGGAAGTGTTTTGCTGCCCCCTTAAATTCAAACAGATGATACTGCTTGGTGCTTATTCGCAAGCTATAAAGATGGGTGATATTACTTACCTATCAGGCCAAATACCGATAGATAATAAAACAGGCGAATTAATAGCGGGAGAATTTAGCGATCAATTTAGACAGGCGATTATTAATTTATCTGAAATTACAAAGGCTTCTGGCGAAAGCTTGAATGATATTGTAAAATTAACAATTTATGTCACTGATTTATCTCACTTTTCTGTGCTTAATAAGGTAATGAAAGAATGTTTTTATGAGCCTTACCCTGCAAGAGTGGTTATTGAAGTCAAAGGATTACCAAAGCATGCAAGCGTTGAGATTGAAGCGATTATGAAAAATAAAGCAGGGGGATTTAAATTAATTTAATGAGGCGTTATTATGAAAGCACAGGTGATCAAAAAATGCAGTGTATACTCGTTCTCCCTGAAAGTGAGACAAAACCAGGGGGTTTTTTAAGGGGGAAGTGTTCTACTGCCCCCTTAAATTCAACAGGTTATACCGCTCTTACCCTAATCGCATTTTCTTCAGTCCTGTATTTTAAAAACCAGTACCTTCAAGTAAGAGCGGTATATAGATTTTTTGTCTACTAAAGTAAATGGCGCTGGTCACCCGATGAAAATCCCATCACAGGTGTACAGATACGCTTGCTCAATCCCATCACTTTAAACCGCTCGCCCATTTCAGTCGGTAATACCAGATGCTTAATGGCTTGACTGGTCATCCACATGTTTTCGGCAGTTTGTTGGTGTGACTGCGCGAGGGCCATCAACCCACAATTCAATAGAAAGTGGGATTGTGTCGTATAACCTGATAATTCAAATCCATTCATCATGGCGGCTTCAGCCACTGTTGTAAAATCCACATGTGCAGTCATATCTTGTAATCCAGGCAAAAAATAAGGATCCGCATGTGCGCGATGCTGATAATGGCACATAAAAGTGCCCATCAAACGCTCTGGATGATAATAAGTCGATTTTGGAAAGCCATAATCAATGAGAAAAACCATGCCGGATGTCATACAGTTAGCAAGACTAGCTATCCAGGCTGGAATGAGCAGACTGATTTCAGAGGCATAAGGCGGCAAGAGTTGTATGTTTTTATGATTTAGCGCGTGAACTAAATCATGATTTGCAGGGATTAAAATGTCTGTAAACTGATCTTTTGAATAATCCACTGCATACTCACAGATTCCTTTATCTGTCACGCAAAATCGACGGACAGGCATCGCATCTAATACTTCATTGGCAATCATGATCCCAGAAAAAGGAGTCGGCAAACGCCCTAACCAAATGATACGATCATAGAAATCAGGCAGCTGTTTTTTTAGATTTTCTTGTTGTACTCGTTTTAAACTGGGACTAAGCTCTAAGATAAAATAATAATGGGGTAATGAATCGATTTTTTTTAATGCCGTTAGCATGTCGATTGCCAATTGACCGGAACCTGCGCCAAATTCTAAAATATTTGGCTCATGACAAACGCTTAAAACACTTGAGATTTGTGCCGCTAAACACTGTCCGAACAACGCAGAAATCTCTGGCGCAGTGACAAAATCACCGCCTGATCCCAGTTTTTTTAGCTGCGAATAATACCCAAATTGAGGGTGATACAATGCCAATTGCATATATTCCACAAAAGGCAGCGGTCCAGCTTGTGCGATTTTTTGGCAGATGAGTTGAGTCAGTTGCTCAGAACGTTGCTGATCAGATAAAGAAAGGGTAGGTAACGTCATCAAAGAATTGCCATCATAAGAAGTTACTAATTTAATTGGAGTGGGTATATACTGCTCGTACTTGAATGTATCTGCTTTTTTGATACGAGCAGTAT
>JAURND010000128.1 GCA_030830425.1 Gammaproteobacteria bacterium | reverse complement strand
TGCTATTTTGCGTCGCGCAATGGAAACACCATTACGTCAAATCGTCACCAATGCAGGCGAAGAAGCCTCTGTGATTCTTGCTAAAGTTGCAGATGGTGAAGGGAATTATGGGTACAATGCAGCAACTGGTGATTTTGGAGATATGATTGTTTTGGGTATTTTAGACCCAACCAAAGTGACTCGTACTGCATTGCAAAATGCGGCTTCTATTGCAGGGTTGATGATTACGACAGGTGCAATGATTGCTGAACTACCCAAGAAAGAAACTGCTGGCGGTGTCGGTGGTGGTGATATGGGTGGCATGGGTGGCATGGGTGGAATGGGTGGAATGATGTAGTATCCCCGGTTTCATTTTAGTCTCAACAGTACACAAAAAAACCCGCTTTTTGCGGGTTTTTTTGTGCCAAAAAGCCTGAAAAGTCGCACTTTCAAGTACGAGCAGTATATGCTCGTTCTCCCTGAAAGTGAGACAAAACCCCCTGGTTTTGTCTCAACCTGAAGGTGAAAAAGACCGTACCTTCAGGTTGAATGAGTATACTTAAAATGCTGTGCTTGCTCATATTCTGCAGGTGTATTGATTTCTAGCGTTTGCTCTTTTGTTAAGCAAACGCGGATTTTATACCCGTGTTCTAATACGCGTAATTGTTCTAGCGATTCGATTCGTTCTAAAGGTGTTTGCGGTAGCATACTGTACAGCATTAAAAAATCGCGACGAAATGCGTATAACCCCATATGATGATAAACAGGTGCCTCAGTCTGGGTGCGATAGTACGGAATTGGAGAACGTGAAAAATAAATCGCATTGCTTTGTAAATCTGTAATGACTTTTACCGCATCAGGAGAATGATATTTTTCTCGACTGAGTGGAAATGCCAGTGTGGTCATATCTGGCATTTCACCGGCTAAGTAAGGCGAAATGAGTTTTTCTAACATGCTAGGCTTAATAAAAGGTTCATCACCCTGTAAATTAATCACCACATCGACATCAGGATATTGGTGCGCAACAGCAGCTACGCGCTCTGAGCCAGTGGGTAAGCAAGGGTCTGTCATGACCACTTTCCCACCAATATTGGTGATGATATCTGCAATTTCATGGCTATCGGTTGCCACAACCACTGCTGATAATATTTTGCAGCGCGCCGCATTTTCATAGGTCCACTGAATCATGGGTTTGTTTTGAATCGCTAATAATGGCTTACGGGCTAAACGCGTTGAGCCAATGCGACTTGGAATAACACAGAGAATTTTCATGGTTAGCGATTATTTTTTTAAGCATTCAGCATAATTAGGTAGAAGCAGTGGATCCCGGCCTTCGCCGGGACGCTTCGCGTTTTGCCAATTTTTACACCAGACTTGACTAAAATCTGACCGTTTATGCCAGTCTTTGTATGGTGGTGAATAGTTACTTATTTTTATGGTCTAAATTTTTATACTCGATTCCGCAGTTTTTGCCACTCACAATTAAAAACATTATTTAGGCAATGCGTAAAAAAATGGGTGTCGTTCCCGCGAAGGCGGGAATCCATCCCAGCATGGCAGTTGCCTCAGTAAAGGCTTTAGGATGGAGCAAGAAATATGGAAATTAGATTTATCCAAAATCTCCTTGCCAGACGTGGATAGGTTCCCGCCTTCGCGGGAATGACATAATATTAGAGGGAGCACTCAAAGCTAACATAAAATTTCTCAGTTATCTAACACGTTTATAACACCCAGGCAGGCATATGATTTGCCAGCCCCATTGTCTGATTTGCAATCCAATCTTTTACAAAAGGGATAAAATCCAGCCCCACCAACCCCATATTTCTAGCCAATCCTGCTACTTTGTTTTTTTGAGAGAAAAGACGCACTAGATTTTGCGTCAATCCCATAATGGCCAGTTGCTCTTGTTGTCGGCTTTCTTCATATTGTTTGAGCACAGAAAAATCACCTGGATTTTTTTTCGCTAAAAGCGCATCCATGACTACTTGTGCCAACATTGCGACATCTCGCAAACTCAAATTAAATCCTTGTGCAGCAACTGGGTGTAACGCATGCGCGGCATTTCCCAATAACAGTGCGTGTGGACATATTTGTTGCAAAGCCTTTGATCCTTTTAAAGAATAACGTTGACGATGCGTGACCTGCAATAGTTTCCCTAATCGATATCCAAATGTCGATTGAAAAGCCTGACAAAATTCCGCATCAGATAGATGCTGTAATTGATCGGTGATTTCAGTAGGCGCTGTCCAGATCACCCCTACAGATTCCTTATTTTTCAAGGGTAAAGCGGCTAAAACACCCTGTTCTGTAAAGCGCTCATAAGCGATCTGTTGATGGGCGCGCGCCAATGTTACCTGGGCTGTTAATGCTGTTTGTTGGTAGTTTTTATGTTGAACATCAATGCCTAATAGTCGACGAGTTAATGAATCTGCACCATCTGCCCCCACTAACAAACGGGTTGTAAAGTGTTGTATTCCCTCAGGCGTTTTTATCTGGACACGATATCTTTGTGGAAAAGCTTGTATTTGAATAGGGTAGCTTTCAAAAAAAACAGGAATCGCGCTATCTAATACAGCTTTTCTGAGGGTGTCGGTGAGCGCTTGCGCTAAAATCGTATGCCCCAATACATCGGTTTGATAATCCTGTGCTAAAAAGCGTGTCACCCCAAAATGGCCAGCTTCACAGACATGTACCTGTTCAATGCCTGTTGTATAAGATGCCAAAGTGGACCATACATTCAAGGCTTTCAAAATATCGCGCGTTGAAAAAGATAATGCAATGGTGCGCATATCGGGTGGCAAAACAACATTAGCAGCATTGGCTTCAATCATCGCAATATTCGCGTGATTTTTTAGGGCTAATGCCAAACTATTACCAACCAAACCTGCACCAATAATTAGTAAATCTATGTCTGTATTCATGTTTATACCATTCTTACTTGAAGGTACTGATTTTTAAAACAATAGGCTGAAAAAAATGCTATTGGGGTAAGAACGGTATAATCTCTTGAATTTAAGGGGGCAGAAAAACACTCCCCCCTTAAAAAACCCCCTGGTTTTGTCTCACATTGAAGTGAGACGAGTATATAATAATAGTTAGCAGTTCTCACTAGCCTTTAAACCGGCTAAAACAAAAGATTTTTTGAAATCCAGGCGTAAGTCCGAATCCTTATGGTCAAGCCACAGGGATTCAAGTTTTTAAATGACTATTTTAATGAGGTATCCTTGTGTATTGCTGTCGTTTTTAGACAGACTACTGTTATCATACAATAACTTATCGTACTCGTGTTTAAAAATACTGATTTTTCTATAACCATATTTGCGAAAAACGTGAGATTTTATTTCTTGTTTTAACGTATCGTTTCTACAAGTCCGTATTCAGATGGATATTTTTTAGGCAATTTCTCCCCCATGTCCACGCGCATCTCTCCACAATTTGTTCAAGATTTACTCGCTAAAGCTGATATTGTTTCGCTCGTGCAAGAACGTATTACCTTAAAAAAAACGGGTGCTAATTACGGTGCTTGTTGTCCATTTCATCAAGAAAAAACACCTTCTTTTACAGTGAGTCCCAGTAAACAGTTTTATCATTGTTTTGGATGCCATGCTCATGGAAATGCCATTGGGTTCTTGATGGCCTATGATCGTTTATCTTTTGTGGAAGCCATAGAATTTTTAGCGCGTTCTTTGGGTGTCGCCATCCCAACTGAATTTATTGCTCAAAAAGCTAAAACTGAATCCTCGCTTTATCCACTCTTAGAAAAAATTTCACAGTACTATCAAGCGCAATTAGAAAAATCAGAAAAGGTATTGAGTTATTTAAATGGTCGCGGTATTTCTAAGGAAATGATCCAAAAATTTAGCCTTGGATTTGCGCCTCCTGGTTGGGACAATGTGTTGCGGCAATTCGGTCATTCGAATGTCATTAAAGCACAGTTAGTACAGACAGGGATGTTGATTAAAAATGCTCAAGAAAGAATATATGACCGTTTTAAAAATCGCTTGATGATTCCTATTCGTGATCAACGTGGACGCTTGATTGCTTTTGGTAGTCGCGCACTGAGTGCCGATGAGTCGCCTAAATACATGAACTCTCCCCAAACACCTTTGTTTGATAAAGGTACCCAATTTTTTGGACTTTATGAAGCGCGTCAAACCAAAACGTTAGATTTTTGTTTGATCGTAGAAGGTTATATGGATGTCATTGCATTGCACCAATTTGGCATTACCCAAGCTGTAGGCACGATGGGAACGGCAACCAATACCCAAAATTTACGACATTTATTGCGATACACCAAAGATTTGGTGTTTTGTTTTGATGGTGATGGTGCAGGCAAAGAAGCTGCCTGGCGTGCATTAGAAAATAGTTTGCCGATTTTGGATGATGGGATACAAATTCGTTTTATGTTTCTCGATAAAGAACATGATCCTGATAGTATGATACGCGAAATAGGCGCAGCCGCTTTTCAAGCACGCATACAAGATGCCACCCCAATCTCTGATTTTTTATTTCTAAAATTAAGCGATGGTGTTGATTTAAAGAATCCTGCCGGAAAAGCAAAATTAGCGTCTTTGTTAAAACCTTTGCTAAAACAAATACCGGATAATATTTTTAAAACGTTGATTACCCAGCAATTAGCCGCGCAAATAGGCATGACCATGGCGCAAATTGAAATACATCTTGCTGCAAAAGAATCGCTCGTATCAGTAAGTGTTGTGGATGAAGCGCCAGAGTTTACGCTATTTTTTCCCATAGAAAGGGCAATCACTTTATTGTTGCAATATCCGCATCTTGCGCAAACAGTGCATTGTCCTGATGCGCTCAGAAAAATACAGATGCCGGGTGTAGCAACATGGGTAAAATTGTTTGATCAACTCCAAGAAGACGCAGCACTTTCTACAGGCGCTTTATTAGAAAAATGGCGAGGTGCTAAAGCAGAAACACTGCTTTATCATCTGGCTGCACAATCGTTAATGATTCCCGTTACCGGCATGTCTGCAGAATTGTCTGGTGCGATAGCTCGTATTTTAGAGCAGGATAAAACCGATAAAGTGCAAATTTTACTTGAGAAACAAGCTTCAAATGGCTTAACGCGTGAAGAGGCTAGTATATTGATGCAATTATGGAAAGATCGTCAAGACTTGAAAAAACGGCATTAAAAGTCAGTCATTCTCGCTCAAAACCAGGAAGCAAATATCCCATTTTTAGTCAGAATTTGTAACTATACTCATTCCACTTCAAGATGCTGTTTTTTGCATCTCTGAAGTGAGACAAAACCAGGGGGTTTTTTAAGGGGGAAGTGTTCTGCTGCCCCCTTAAATTCAAGAGATTATACCGCTCTTACCCCAATCGCATTTTTTTTAGCCTATTGTTTTAAAAACCAATACCTTCAAGTAAGAGCGGTATAGACCCGAGTCACGCATTTTTCCCCGCTGATAGCCATTGATTAAGAATCGTATGCACGGTATCAATCCCTGTATGATCCAGCGACGAAAACAGTTGTACTGTACTAGACGGTGCCCAGTTTTTGAGTGTTTGTTCCGCTTGTTTTAAAGCAGTAGAGGCTGCACCATAACCTAATTTGTCGGCTTTGGTCAGTAATACATGTATCGGTACGTCACATTCAATGCTCCATTGAATGATCCGTTGATCAGCTTCTTTAAATGGATGGCGAATATCCATCAATACAATTAATCCTTTTAAACATTCACGAGCTTGCAAATAAAGATTAATCAATGCTTGGAATCGTTGCTTGAGTTGCAGGGGTACTTTTGCATACCCATAGCCGGGTAAGTCGACTAATCGATGATATTCATCTAATTGGAATAGATTAATCATTTGAGTGCGCCCAGGCGTTTTGCTGCTGCGTGCCAAACCGCTGATGCCTGTAATAGCATTGATCGCACTAGATTTCCCCACATTAGAGCAACCAATAAAAGCAACTTCCGCGCCTTCATCGGGCGACAAATGTTCTAGGCTAGGCGCACTTAATAGAAAGCTGGCTTGGTGGTAACGTTTTTTGTTCATAAGATAGTCTGTTGGTAACTATTCAGCACAATTAGCAAACGGGCATATTTTGCCTGTCTTTGTGGAGTATGTGGGGGTAATGTGGGGTAGTGAATAATAGTTACCTCTATGGGTACGCCACTAAGCGATTCTAGGGTTTAATTCACCAGTTTGATAACGCTTTGCCATTTTTTCTAGGGACATAATATGAATTT
>JAURND010000014.1 GCA_030830425.1 Gammaproteobacteria bacterium | reverse complement strand
CCCCTTAAATTCAACGGGTATAATGCTCGTATCAAAAAAACCGAATACCCAAAAGATGCTTGTTTTCAACGACGAGCAGTATACACCTATTTATTATAAAGCCGCCCGCGACTTATTTTTTATCAATACGGCATTTCAGGCATTAAAAACTACAGCTTGGCATCAAATTCCTGCAATTGATGGCTTACAAGGTAAATGCTATGTTTCTCCAAATAGTGGCAATCTTGAGTTGGCAGGCAATCAGTTGTTATTAGGCATGCCTACCTATTTTGATCATTCATTCAAGCTTCAGCATTACGCTGGAAAATTAGAGTGGGTAAAATCGTTGGATGGATTAACGTTGAATACCAAAGACTTAGTTTTCTCTGATGCTAATTTGGCTGCTCGTACGCAATTCATGCTTTTCTTGCCCGAACAAAGCAATGGCGCATTGCCATCAGATGGGCCTTCTTTAAAATTAGCGGCATCTTTTTCTGAAAAAGATGCAGGGCAATTAAAAAAATATATGCCTACAGTGGCACTACATAATCATACGGCACTGTCTGATTGGTTGAAAAATGCTTTTGTCTCTGGTAGCAACGTGAATGGAAAAATACAATTTCAAGGCATGTTGTCTCATTTCCCATTTGATGATCATACCGGTAGTTTTAATGCCAGTATTCATACCAATAACCTACAATTTAACTATAAAACTGAATGGCCCCAAGTGTTTAATCTGAATGCGGATGCTGTTTTCCATAATCGGCAGTTAGCAGTTCAAGTTTCTGACGCCTCGATTTTTAATATACATACAGGCCCTGTTCAAGCGAAAATTGCGAATTTGGCGCATGCTGAATTAGATGTTTTTGGACAGCTTCAAACTAACATGCAGACTGCCCTACAGTTTATTCAAAAAACGCCGTTACAAAAAAAAATTGGAGAAGGATTAGATAAGCTCGTGCCAGAGGGTGCAATGAAATTAGCCCTGAAATTACATCTCCCGCTCTACAAAGATGCGCCATTACCTAACATTAAAGGTGATGTCACCATATTGCCGCCTGCTAAATTAGATATTCCAAGCATGGGCGTGCATCTGACTGATTTACAAGGCGCTTTTACATTTACAGAAAACGCATTATTGGCAGATCAAATGAGCGCGCAATGGTTGAATCAGCCCATTAATATGGCTATTAATACTAGTGTGGATCCTGCAGGCAATCATACCATTTTGGTTAAAGCCAACGGTCGTATTAATCTGTCTGTATTGCAAAAAGCTTACGCTCTAGATTTTCTTAAAAATAAAGTCTCAGGTAGCGCTAATTATCAATCAGTGTTAAAAATTTCTCGCCAAGATGGCAACTCGCATGCAGAATTTGATGTGGACTCGGATTTAAAAGGAATGGCGATTCAACTGCCAGCACCTCTGCAAAAACAGGCAGATGATAAGCGTGATACGCATGTGGCTATAAAATTTTCGAATCAATCAGCCCTTTATGTTTTTGCTAAATATGCAAAACTGCTCACGACCACAATCACGTTAGCGAAGAATCAACAAAATAACTGGTATTTTAAGCAGGGTAATTTTCAGTTTGGACAAATACCTAAACAGACTTTCAGTGCAGCACAAATAATCGTACAGCCACAATCCAATAATTGGCTGGTGAAAATTACTAGCCCTACCATTTTAGGCAAACTCAGTATTCCATCAACACTGAATGGTCCGATTATCGCTGACTTTGATCGTTTTCGTCTGATTCCAGGAGAATCGAGTACTATGACACAAATGAATCCTGGCGATATCCCCCCTTTGAATTTGACGGTTAAAAATTTTTCTTATGAGGATAAACCATTTGGCAGATTTTATTTAAAAACTGCTTCAGCAGCCAATCTTTTGCAAATACAACAGCTGAATATAGATATGGGAGATAATACCCATTTGGCGGCCACTGGAAGATGGCAACAAATCAGCAAAGGCCGTCAGCAAACAACGATCAGCGGTAACATGAACACCAAAAATCTAGGTGTTGTCCTTAAAAATTGGCAATTGACTAGCAGTCTTTTAGATGGTAATGGGTCCATCGCTTTTGCATTGGCTTGGCCTGATGCTGTCAATAATTTTAGTGTCCAGCAATTAAATGGTGATTTTTCTTTAGCTTTCAAAAAAGGCCGTATTATCAACATCAGTGACAGCAAAGAAGCGAAACTTGGTATAGGGCGTATTTTGAACTTGCTTAGCTTGCAAAGTATTTCGCGTCGTTTATCATTGGATTTTGGTGATTTGTCAGAGAAAGGTTTTGGATTTGATGATATGAAAGGTGATTTTTCAATGCAAAATGGGACTGCCATGACTCAGAACGCCTATTTAAAAGGACCTATTGCTAAAATTTCCATTAAAGGAAAAATAGGAGCGGTCAACAAGAGCTATGATATAAATATGCAAGTTACCCCCTATATAACGGGTAGTTTACCGGTAGCCGCTGCCATTGTAGGTGGTCCTGTGCTTGGTGTCGCCACATGGTTAGGCAGTAAAGTTCTCAGTGGAGTTGTCAATAAAATAGTGAGTCGAGCCTATCAGATAACTGGAACATGGGAAAATCCTATTGTTCAACCTGCGCAATAAAGTAAGCATGATGAGAACACTTTTCTTAATGAGTTTTAGTTTTTTAGCCGCATTTTTGCTGGAAATATTGCCCATTCCGAATTGGGCAATCTGGTTTCGCCCCGCATTTGTGCTGCTAATATTAATTTTTTGGACTTTAATTTCTCCAAACTTGATTGGTATTGTTGTCGCTTTTTTGCTCGGTTTGATCATGGATTTGTTGATGGGTACCTTATTAGGAACACATGCTACAATTTTTGTGATGATTATTTATGTGGTATTGCGCTTTCATATGCGTATTCGCCTCATTCCTTTATGGCAGCAAACGATTATTATTTTTGGATTGGTGTTGTGCTACCAGATTTTTTTATCCTGGTGCAGTGGATTACTCGGTGGATTTCGGGCAGACTCCTGGTTTTGGTTGCCGGCATTGACCAGTGCAGTGTTCTGGCCGTGGATTTATACGATATTAAAAACCTATAGTAGGTATCAGAATCGTCGACGATAGCCATTTTTAGGCGCTAATTAACAAAAATCCTTGCAGCAAATGAACGGAGTATTTTTATCTCTTTGTTATATACTGCTCGTACTTGAATGTGAGAATTTTAATGTATCTG
>JAURND010000127.1 GCA_030830425.1 Gammaproteobacteria bacterium | reverse complement strand
GCCAAAATTGGCAAAACGCGAAGCGTCCCGGCGAAGGCCGGGATCCACTGCTTCTACCTAATTATGCTGAATGGTTACGCAAGTTTTACATGAACTTTATCTCTGTCTTTTTGTTTCATCCTAAAGCGCTTTAAATAACTGGCACACGAAGATAGATGCGCTCACTTTCGCGAGAACAACAACCTACCCTAATAATAGATGCTTATAACCGCCAGTGGCAAAAACTGCAGAATCGCGTTTATACTGTTCGTACTTGGATGTGAGACGGATATACCCACTCAACCTGAAGGTACGGTCTTTTTCACCTTCAGGTTGAGACAAAACCAGGGGGGGGTTATTTTTTAGCTGTTGTCTTTTTGTCTGGCTTGGATATCGCTATTTTTTTAACTGTCTTAACTGCTTTTGGCGCATCGGACTTAGGTGTTTTTTTATCTGCTTTTACTGTTTTAGACACACTGGGCTTTCGAGCGATCTCAGCAATACACCATAGCTTTTCTAGACTATAAAACTCCCGTGTTTCTTTGAGCATGACG
Source organism: Gammaproteobacteria bacterium (assembly GCA_030830425.1). Lineage (GTDB taxonomy): Bacteria > Pseudomonadota > Gammaproteobacteria > JAURND01 > JAURND01 > JAURND01. The sequence continues at coordinate 4,396 of JAURND010000127.1, read as the reverse complement.
TGAACAATGATATCAATCAGATCAATTAACACCCATTCGCCGGTATCATTCCCTTCTATGCTCAATGGGATGACACCATTGGCTTTCGCACTAACAGCCACGCGCTCTGCGACCGAACGCGAATGTCGATTAGAAGTTGCCGTGCACACAATCATATAGTCGGCAATATCAGTCAGTTTACGTACATCTAAGATCTCAATGTCTTTAGCTTTTCCTTCTTCTAATGCATCTATAATAAGTGCTTTTAATTTGCTGATTTGCATATGGTGTTCCTAGATAATGTATTTCAAATAGTTTAAAGTGCGAGCAATTTCCGCCAAAAACGCGAGATTTGCTTCCTTAGTTTTAACGCGTCGTTTGAGCAAGTTCACAGTCACAGCAAAGGGGAGAAGCGCCGCCTCCCCGATGAGTGGCCATTGTTAGGCAAAATCAGGAATTCAAAAAAATACATGTTAGCCTACCCAAATATCAATCCCATTGCACTAAAAATAGGACCACTGTCAATACATTGGTACGGTATCATGTATTTGGTTGGTTTTGGTAGCGCTTGGTTTTTAGCATTACGAAGAATCAAATCTATTCATCATGATTGGACAACCAACGAGGTGAGCGATCTGATATTTTACTGTGCACTAGGCGTATTAATCGGTGGACGCCTAGGATATATGCTCTTTTATGCATTCCCCACATGGATTCATCATCCACTGAGTATTTTCAAAATATGGGATGGCGGCATGTCTTCCCATGGTGGATTCATCGGTGTAGCGTTTAGTGTTTTATTGTTTGCGCGAAAAACAGGCAAACCCATATTTGCAATCAGTGATTTTTTAATGCCGCTGGTTCCCCTTGGTTTATGTGCTGGTCGCATTGGAAATTTTATTAATGGGGAATTATGGGGGCGCGTGACTGATATTCCTTGGGCAATGGTTTTTCCTAATGCTGGACCTTTACCACGCCACCCTTCGATGTTGTATGAAATGCTACTAGAAGGCATCTTGTTGTTCGTGATTATTTGGGTATATTCGGCAAAACCACGCCCGCCGAAATCTGTCACGGGATTATTTTTATTGATCTATGGCATATTTCGCATTTTTATCGAGTTCTTTCGTCAACCCGATATACAGCTCGGTTTTATCGCGTTTGGTTGGCTGACCATGGGACAACTCTTATCCATACCACTTGTATTGCTAGGCGCATATTTAATGAAAAAACATCATCTTTGAAACACTGGGATCCTTGAGCCTAATTCATGAACGCTAACACTACGCTTCGTTTACCCAAAATCATCGGCCATCGCGCTGCGGGTGCATACGCGCCTGAAAATACCGTCGCTGCTTTGAAGACAGCGAATAATCTAAAGGCCAAATGGATAGAATTCGATGTCATGTTAACACAAGATCATATCCCGATTGTCTTTCATGATGACACACTAGCGCGCACGACTAATGGCACAGGACTAGTCGCTCATACTCAATATCAAGACTTATGCTCATTGGATGCGGGATCTTGGTTTTCTCCAAAATTTGTCGACGAAAAAATTCCAACATTAGTCGATTATTTAAGGCTCGCCAGCGACTATCATCTAGGTATTAATCTTGAAATTAAGCCAAGTCTAGGAAAAGAGATAGAAACCGCCGAAAAAGTAGTTGAACGATTACATCAACATTGGCCGATGCAAGATGGCTCACTGTTGATTTCTAGCTTCTCTATACCCGCTTTGCAAAGGGTGCGTGAATTAGACAAACGTGTGCCTTTAGGTTTGCTGTTGGAAAAATTAGATGCTGTGGATTGGCAAACGATCACACATCAGTTATCGTGTTATTCACTGAATATTCATCATACCTTGTTGACTACTGAGATCATTAAAGCGATAAAATGCAAGGTTGATTATCTGTTAGCCTTCACGGTAAATGATAAAGATCGCGCATTTACTTTGTTTGAAATGGGCGTCGATAGTATTTTTAGCGACCACCCTGATTTGCTATTGCATTGCCCGATGCATGCACCCTACCACTAAAGGAAAAATATCATGACACTGCTTTGGACCATCGCATTGATTGCGATACTAATGACGCTTGCTTATCAGCGCGCAGCTTTATCGGTTTGGACTATCTCTATTGCACTTTATTTGCTCCTAGCCCAGCACTTTAGTCAATGGGGACCGATCAGCAAAATCATGTTGGTGACGATATTTTCATCCGCTGCATTGCTATTGAACTATCGACCGCTTCGTCGTTTTTTGATCACTAAAAAAATTTTTAAAGTCTACCAAAAGGCAAAGCCGTCTTTGTCTGACACAGAAAAACAAGCACTTTCTGTAGGCTCTGTCGGCTGGGAAGGCGAATTATTTAGCGGCATGCCACATTGGAAATTATTAAAAAATTATCCCGCAACGCAGTTAACTGATGAAGAACAAAAATTTTTAGATGAAGATACTGAACAGCTATGCCAAATGATTGATAACTGGCAGATCAACCACCATCTGCTCTCGCTGCCTGACGCCGTTTGGCAATTCATGAAAGAGCGTGGATTTTTCAGCTTCATCATTCCCAAACAATATGGCGGGAAAGAATTTTCCGCATTGGCACATTCAGCCGTACTGGTGAAAATTTCAGGGCGTAGTAATGCCGCAGCGACGATCGTCGGCGTCCCTAATTCCTTGGGTCCTAGCGAATTATTGTTAAAATATGGCACACAAGCACAAAAAGATCATTACTTGCCGCGATTAGCCAGTGGAACAGATATTCCTTGTTTCGCGTTAACTGGTCCAGATGCGGGCTCTGATGCAGGTTCGATGACCGATTTTGGAATCATTTGCAAAGAGCAGTGGCATGGGGAAGAAGTGCTTGGTATGCGTTTATGCTGGAATAAGCGATATATCACTTTAGCACCCGTCGCCACCTTACTGGGTTTAGCCTTTAAACTGCTCGATCCTGATCATCTCATCGGAAATACAGAAAATTTAGGCATCACCTGTGCATTGATTCCAACTAACACCCCCGGCGTTGAAATTGGACGCCGCCATTTCCCTGCTAATTGTGTTTTCCCAAATGGACCAACGCGGGGTAAAGACGTATTTGTGCCGCTTGAATATATTATTGGTGGCCCAAAAATGGCAGGAAAAGGCTGGCAGATGTTGATGGAATGCTTGGCAACGGGGCGTTGTATCACATTGCCTTCATTGTCGGTGGGTATCGCCAAAATGGCTTCTTTTACCACAGGCGCTTATGCGCGCATGCGCAAACAATTTCATATGTCCGTTGGGAAATTTGAAGGCGTAGAAGAGGCGTTAACGCGAATTGCGGGTTATACCTACATGATGAATGCGACACGCCTGTTAGGCGTTTCTGCTGTCGATAAAGGCGAACATCCGACAATCCCTTCTGCCATCAGCAAATATAACGTGACTGAATTGGGGCGTCAGGTGATTAATGACGCGATGGATGTGCATGGCGGCAAAGGTATCTGTATGGGGCCACGCAATTATTTAGCACAAATGCACATGGAGACACCCATTGGCATTACTGTAGAAGGCGCGAATATCTTAACGCGTTGTATGATTATTTTTGGACAAGGCATGATGCGGTGTCATCCTTATTTATTTGCTGAATTAAACGCCGCTCAAAATCCAGATACCAAAGCGGCACTCCATGAATTTGATCGATTATTATTCAAACACATCGGATTTGTGGTGAGTAATAAAATTCGCGCATTGGTACTGGGTTTTGCTGGTGGCAAATTAGCTGGCGGCATGCCAACTAAAATACCCGCGATCAAACGTTGCTACCAACAGTTCACCCGTTTTTCAGCAGCGTTTGCATTGATTGCAGATGTCTCGGTCCTTAGTTTAGGCGCTGGATTTAAACGCAGAGAACATTTGTCGGGTCGTTTGGCTGATGTGCTAAGCGCGCTTTATATGGGTTCTGCCGTATTGAAATTTTTTGAAGATCAAGGTAGTCCTCATGAAGATTTACCATTGGTGCTTTGGTCTTGCCAAACCCTATTATTTAAATTACAAACAGCGCTATGCGCCGCATTACAAAATTTTCCTAATCCTGTTTTAGGTCTGTTATTGCGCGGAACTATTTTTCCACTGGGCGCACGATTAACCCCCCCTAACGATCTGTTAAGCCACCAAGTTAGCGTCTTATTGTCTAGCCATGGAGAAACGCGCAATAGACTGTCTGCAGGCGCCTATGTTTCTCCTGATAAAAATAATGCGGTTGGATTATTAGGAGAAGCGTTTATTAAAATCATCATGGCAGAAGACATTGAAAAAAAGATACAAAATGCTGTACGTGAAGCCGTGATTACGGGGAACACATGGGCGGAAAAAGTAGCCGCTGCACTATCAACAGGATTGATTTCACACGAAGATCAACAATTGATGGCAGAT
>JAURND010000126.1 GCA_030830425.1 Gammaproteobacteria bacterium | reverse complement strand
TTTTGGCAACTCGACAGCATCAACCCCTCACCTGAAACCCTATTACCTGAAGTCACAGAACAAGTTGAAATCCAAATTAAATACGAAGGCTATATTCAACGACAACAGTTAGAAATTGAACGCCAACAAAAACAGGAAAATACAAAACTACCTGCTCACTTTAATTATGACACTATTTCAAGTTTATCCGCCGAAGTGCAACAAAAATTAAAAGCAGTCAAGCCGGCTACTATCGGCCAAGCATCACGCATTCCAGGCGTGACACCTGCTGCTATTTCTATTTTATTAGTCCATTTAAAGCGAATGACAGCAATTCCCATCTAGATCAGAGCTTACAAAAAATGACAAACCCCCAAACTCTTCACGCATTAACAAGTCAAATAGGTGAAGCACTCACCGCAAATCGCATGATGCTGGTCACTGCAGAATCCTGTACCGGTGGTGGCTTAGCTTATGAAATCACTCATATGCCGGGCGCTTCAGCTTGGTTTGAACGTGGACTGATCGCCTATAGCAATGCTGCTAAACAAAATCTGTTAGCCGTAAAAACAGAAACACTGCTTCAATTTGGCGCGGTAAGTAAACAAACGGCTGTTGAAATGGCACAAGGGGCACTTTTACACTCACCTGCCCAAATCAGCATTGCGATTACTGGCATCGCTGGACCTGAAGGTGGAGAACCACAAAAACCCGTTGGAACAGTCTGGATCGCTTGGGCAGCCAGAGCTGCTCATCATGCGCACTGTTTTTATTTTGAAGGAGACAGAAATGCCATTCAAGAACAAGCGATTTATCATGCGCTTGAGGGACTACATGCTATTTTATTACCAGACTCCACTCAAATGGCACCTATTTTATTGCCGCCTGTCATTACCCTAGATGGCCCTGGGGGCACCGGCAAAGGCACGTTAAGCCAACTAATTGCTCAGAAACTGGGATGGCATTATTTAGACAGTGGTACCTTATTCCGCGTTCTAGCTCATGCCGCACTGAAAGCACAAGTGAATTTAGAAGATGAAAATGCGCTGGCCGCGTTAGCAAAAACTTTACCTTTTCAATTCATAGAAAACGATACAAAGACTCGTATTCTTTTAGAAAATGAAGAAGTGACCGATGCTATCCGACTAGAAGATTGTAGTAATGCTGCATCCAAAATCGGGGTCTTCCCTAAAGTCCGCCAAGCCATTACTGAACATCTACGCAGCTTTAGAAAATGGCCTGGTTTAGTAACCGATGGTAGAGACATGGGTACCGTTATTTTCCCCTCTGCGATTCTTAAATTTTTTCTCTATGCTGACCAAGCCGAACGCGCAAAAAGGCGGGAACGGCAGTTGAACAAACAAGGAACCTATGCTACATTCTCGGGGATTTTACAGAATTTAGCAGAGCGCGATAAAAGAGACCAAGAGCGGGATACAGCGCCCTTAAGATCTGCAGGCGATGCCATTTTAGTAGATACAACAACGCTAAGTATTGAAGCATCTTTGTCCAAGTTAATGACTCACATTAACGCCGTGCTCCCCATAAATACCTGATAAAAGGGCCTTTTTAAAACTAATTTTCCCTAAACCCCCAATCCTTATTTGTGTTTTTTTAGGGTCTTTTTACGATTCACGATGCACAGTCAAAACTGATTGATTTTCGAGAACTGCGGCTCACATACCTCAAAGTGTGTGAGCCGCGGGCCACAGAAAATCGGGTGTTTATGATAAACAGAGTCGCATTGTAAGCAAATCCTAGTTTCTACATGTTCCCGGGTGTACTTGAAAATTTTTTTAAATATAGGAAATAACCAACCAACCTTCTTAAAAAATAATGAATAACTCCATCTCTTCTCCAGAACTTGAAAGCTTCGCCAGTTTATTTCAAGAAACCCTATTACATGCAGATATACGCCCTGGTATGACCATACAGGCAACAGTCACTCACATTGATCATAACCGAGTCACGGTCAATGCAGGGTTAAAATCAGATGCAACCATTCCTGCTGAAGAATTTCAAGGAGAAAAAATTGCCATTGGCGATACCGTTGAAGTGGTTATTGATAGCCTAGAAGATGGACTTGGTAATACACGCGCCTCTAGAGAAAAAGCGCGTCGCAATGAAGCATGGACAACATTAGAAAAAATATTTACTGAAAATCGATCTGTCATCGGTTTAGTGACCGAACGGGTCAAAGGAGGATTCACCGTCAATTTAAACTCCATACGCGCATTCTTACCAGGCTCTTTAGTCGATTCTAAAGCAGGCCGAGATACACCCTCACTAGAAGGCAAAGAACTGGAATTCAAAATCATCAAGATCGACCAAAAACGTAGCAATGTGGTCGTCTCTCGTCGTGCCATGTTAGAAAATGAAGCGACTCAAGAACAACGCGATCAGTTACTAGATACCTTAGAGGAAGGCAAAGAAATACTCGGAATCGTTAAAAATATTACTGACTACGGCGCATTCGTTGATTTAGGAGGGCTAGATGGTTTGCTCCACATTACCGATATGTCATGGAAACGCGTCAAGCATCCTAATGAAATATTAAAAGTGGGTGACTCTATTCAAGTGCGTGTACTCAAATATGATCGCGAGAAAAAACGCGTCTCATTAGGCCTCAAACAAATGGGATCTGACCCATGGCAGGATATCGCCCGTCGTTACCCAACCAAAACTCGCTTATTTGGTCACGTGACCAATTTAATGGATTATGGTTGCTTTGTGCAGATTGAAGAAGGTATTGAAGGTTTAGTACACGTATCTGAAATTGACTGGACGAATAAAAATGTACATCCTGGAAAACTATTAAAACTAGGCGATGAAATAGAAGTCATGGTATTGGAAGTCGATGAACCAAGACGCAGAATTTCTTTAGGGATGAAACAATGCTTGCCGAACCCTTGGGAAGAATTTGCAAAAACCCATGCCAAAGGCGAGAAAATCACAGGACAAATCAAATCTATTACTGATTTTGGTTTATTTATTGGTCTTGAAGGCGGTATCGATGGCCTAGTACATCTATCCGATCTCTCATGGGTAGAGCCCGGGGAAACCATCCTCCGCAAATACAAAAAAGGCGATGAAGTGAGTGCTATCATTCTAGCCTTTGACCCTGAGCGTGAGCGCATTTCTTTGAGCGTCAAACAGTTAGAAGCAGATCCCTTCTCTGTCTATGCTGAAACAAACCCTAAAGGCGCCTTAGTAAAAGGTCCCATTTCATCAGCGAATAATAAGCATATCATCATCGACTTGGATAATCATGTTCAGGGATTCATACGCGTGAGCGAAACAACTGGCCTGGATGTCCAAATCGGCAATATGCTTGAAGCGCGACTCGTAGGGCTAGACCGCAAAGCAGGCATGTTCCAACTCTCGATGACTGCTTCTGATGAATCGACTTCTTCTGAAAATGAGAAAAAAAGCGTATCAAAATCTCCAAAGAAAAAAGCACCACAAGTAAATGTAACTAATACTACTTTGGGTGATTTATTACGAGAACGTATTTCAGAAGGCAAGCAGGGCTAAGCTAAAAAATCTGCAATTGACGAGGTGGCTTCTCCTAGTCACCTCACCAATTGCATTTTTCACAGCTGATGCAAAAAATGGATTGCCACATCATGAAAATTAAACGCATCATCACCGCCATCTTCTTCCTAATTATTGTCTTATTCAGTTTAAGCTTCGCCATCCTAAACGCATCACCTGTTGCTATCCATTATTATTTGGGCACTACTGAAACTCCCCTCTCGCTATTGTTAGTATATGCTTTTGGACTAGGCATTTTACTCACTTTATGTGTCACTGCACTATCCTTGTTCCAATTAAAAATAGAAAATCGATCACTCAAAAAGATGCTGGAAAAAAATAATGCCCTTCAAGCAGCATCTAGCGTAACCATGATGAAGCCTTGAGTTGGCAACAAAAAAAGACCTCTTACAGCCATTCACCCCAAAAAAGCCGAGTTTCTTCTTTGTTTTAAGACGTTGCTTATTTTTTTCTTCTCTGCTTTTGGGAGCAAGCACTTTTATCCCCATGGCCGAGGGCCATCTAAAAAATTGAATGGGAAAGTGACTAACATCCAGCGCAAACCAGTGATAACCAGAAATGAGCAATGAATACCCTAAAATAAACTTCCTTCTTTATGAATAACCATCACTTACCTGGTAAATCTTGGCTGATTAGACTCAGTCAGGCACTTACGCGTCCTAAAAATCAAGAAGAGTTGCTATTTTTATTAGAAGAAGCTGCTCAAGAAAAATTATTAGAACATTCCGCCTTTAAAATGATTGAAGGCGTTTTAAACGTCTATGAAAGACAAGTGAGAGACGTGATGGTGCCCCGCTCACAAATGATTGTCATAGAAGCCGAATCTTCTCTGGCAGAGATTTTACCCATTTTAATTTCTTCAGGACATTCTCGATTTCCTGTCATACGTGCCAATCATGACGAAGTCATTGGCTTGTTATTGGCCAAAGATTTGTTGCGCTACATCTTAGATAAAGATCAACCTTTTAGCATTGTTGATCTTATGAGACCTGTCGCATTTATTCCTGAGAGCAAACGCCTAAATCTATTATTAGAGGAATTTCGCCTGAAACATAATCACCTTGCTATCGTTGTGGATGAATATGGCGATGTGGCTGGCATGCTAACCATTGAGAATGTATTAGAAGAAATCGTCGGTAAAATTGAGGACGAATATGACACCTTTGAAGAAGAAACAAATATTGTTGCATTAACAGATGGCGTCTATCGCGTTAAATCACTGACAACCATTGAAGAATTTAATACTTTTTTTCATGCCGATTTTAGTCATGAACACTTCGACACCATTGGTGGATTAGTGGCTTCTCGCTTTGGCCGCCTACCTAAAAAAGATGAGTCTATTACGATCTCGACATTTAAATTTAAAATACTGCATGCAGATAAACGTAAAATAAGCCTATTAGAAGTCACTTCTCTAGCAGGAACTCATTACTGATGCCCCATTGCATGCGCTCATTTATACCTATTGCTTTTTATTCAATCGTGACTCTGATTGGTAGCATACTCACCCTAGCTTTTGCACCCTTTCATTTATGGTGGTTGGCGATTGTATCCCCTGCACTTTTGCTCGTATTACTCTCCATACCTATTAGCAAGAAGTCTAATGTATCACGTGCTACGCAACACTCAATCACACAACCCTTCAATGCATTTGCAGTTGGACTTTGTTTTGGTTTGGGTTTTTTTGGCACCGCTGTTTCATGGGTCTATATCAGTCTGCATGATTATGGGGGAGCTCACTTCCTGATTGCTGGAATCCTAACTTTCTTAATGATTCTCGTATTAAGCATCTATATAGCAATAGCTTGTTATCTACTAAACCGCTATTTTCCTCAGCAAAGATTTAGTCGATACATACTCGCTTTTCCAAGCCTATGGGTATTGGCTGAATGGCTAAGGGGTTGGATTTTTACTGGATTTCCTTGGTTATTTTTAGGCTATACGCAATTACAAACCCCCCTAGCTGGATTCGCACCACTAATCAGTGTCTTTGGTATTTCTTGGATGGTTGCCAGCACTGCAGGCCTTCTTGCATGGGTTATCATCAGACTGCTTTCGAATTTTCGCAGATTAGCCATAAGGCCTATACGCGACACGTTTCAGGCTACTCATCCTATCAAAAAAAATTCACGCCTCCTTTGGCCAATGCTATTCATACTCGTTATTTGGGTCACAGGTCATCTAGCCTTTTCGGTTGCGTGGACACATCCAGATGGCAAGCCTATGCCAGTCAGCATCATCCAAGGCAATATTCCACAAACCTTAAAATGGGTCCCCGAACAAGCGCAAACATCGCTAGCGACTTACATTCGCCTCACAAAAAAACACTGGCAGAGCGCGCTCATCATATGGCCAGAAGCAGCGCTCACTTTAGAAGGCAATGCAGCAGAAACCGCTTTAAATGATTTAGATACACTCAGCAAAAAACATCAAACCAGCTTAATTACAGGTATCCCGTTAGCAGAAAACTATCAAGTTTATAATGGGCTCATAGCGCTAGGCGACAGTTATGGCGTTTATCATAAACGACATTTAGTACCTTTTGGCGAATTTATTCCATTTAGAACGATACTTAATCGATTCAATGATTATGTAAAAATTCCTATGTCTGATTTTTCTTCAGGCGCACGTCATCAACCATTAATCATGGTCAATCATATCCCCATTGCTGCGTTTATTTGCTATGAAATCGCATACCCTACCGAAATATTAGATATGTTACCCATGGGCGAGTTTTTAGTCGTCTTAAACGACGACACCTGGTTTGGGCGATCAGTTGCATCAGCACAACATCTACAAATTGCACAAATGCGTGCTTTAGAAACAGGACGTTATTTATTGATGAGCACCAATAATGGGATCACCGCCATTATTAATCCCAAAGGAGAAATACAATCTCAAGCGCCTGCCTTTCAAGAGACCGTATTAACAGGCCATATACAACCGATGTCAGGAGCAACACCCTGGGTATCAATTGGCATTTATCCGGTAATATTCATGATAATCGTATTTTTAATACTGGGATGGATTTGGCGTATACCGCTCTTACTTAAGGATGATTTTTAAAATACTGAATCTGAAAAAAATACTATTTTAGTACGAGCAGTATATATTCATTCTCCCTGAAAGTGAGACAAAAACAGGGGTTTTTTTAAGGGGGAAGTGTTTTGCTGCCCCCTTAAATTCAAACAGCTTATACTCGTTCTCCCTGAAAGTGAGACAAAATCAGGGGGTTTTTTAAGGGGGAAGTGTTCT
>JAURND010000125.1 GCA_030830425.1 Gammaproteobacteria bacterium | reverse complement strand
TGATTTGAGTAGGGGTTTGGGATTATAGCCATCCATATCTGAAACTTCTAGCGTATAATCCCCATGATCACCTGGTGCAGATTGTGCAACCACATAGGCAATTCGTGTAGAAAAAATACCTTTATCCCCGGTAAGGTTTTGATAAATCAAATCACTGATATGGTGTGCCAGGCCGCGCAGTTGTTTGGCATCTACGGTAAAGTTATTATTCAGCAAAACAGCACTTTGCCATGCGGGGGCAGCAGATGTTTTGCTGTTTGCGGCTTTGTTCGCATAGGTATTGAGTAGCTGAAAGGTGACATGATAACGGCCGCCGCTGACCGGTTCTACCCGCCCAACGACCAGGTTGTTTTGGTTTTGTTTTTGCCAGTATGAAAAATCAACTTCACTGCCAGCGTGAGGCGTTTGAGCCATCGCATCTTGACTCATTATTTTAAAGCGACCACTGTTTTGTAGGTCGGTATTAATCACCTTAGAAATATTATCAGGGGATGTGGCGTCGGATTGCCCCGAAAATGGAATAATCGCAATAGGTATAGCAGCACGAACACCTTGAGTGAGCTGCAGATCAAGCACCGCGTAAGCACCCGTGCTCAGAAACAAACTGATTGCTAAAAATAGTTTTATAGGAGTTTTCATCATTAGTATATGCTCGTTTTTCCTGAAAGTGAGACAAATCCAGGGAGGGGTTCGCGAAGCGTCCGGGCGAAGGCCGGGAGGCCGAGAGACCCACGCCCCTTACAATTTAAATAGATTATACTCCTTTTCCTTCAATAAAATGCTTTTTAGTCTATTTTCCTAAAATCCAGTGGCTTCAAGTAAAAGCGGTATGTACTCGTTCTCTCTGAAAGTAAGACAAAACCAGGGGGTTTTTTAAGGGGGAAGTGTTCTGCTGCCCCCTTAAATTCAAACAGTTTATACTGCTCGTATCAAAAAAGCAGATACATTAAAATTCTCACATTCAAGTACGAACAGTATATAAAACCAGATTGCTCGATGAGAAATTGCTGAACACAGTTTACCTATTTTTAGGTCGGGTTTCTAGCAGCAATTTTCGCAGAAATTTTTATCAAAAACATGCTGCTTTCTTTGAAAGGTGAAAATTTTGCTTTGCACACCAGGATTATTTGCTATAATCTTGGGACGTTTAAAAATTGGAATAAAAGCTTTCTAGCCTTTTTTGAATCATTTTGAGTAACACTTGATTATATTTCGAGCGTTACAATTATTAATAACAGATTTTATGGAGAATAACACATGCGTACTTTAATGGCTGTTTTGGCCGCTATGACATTTGCTTTAACCGGCTGTCATAAAAAAGAAGCTGCTAGCGATTTATCGGTCACAAACCCATCTTCGACAGATTCCACTCAGGTACAGCAGAACGCAACTCAATCTGATGCTGGAGCGGCAGCCAATGTAGACAAAGCAACCACCTCAGACGCAACAGGAAGCACAGGAGCTGCTACGGATTCAATTCCTGCTGCTCAAGGGGAGGCTGGTTCCACGATGAACAGTGAGACAACTGCTCCTCAGGGCAACGCGGCTTCTTCATCAGCACCAGCTTCGGTTCCAGATAATAGCTCAACACAGCCAGACAGTACTTCTAGTCCAGTGAATGCTAATCCACCTACTCCTGATGCAAGCCAATCATCATTGGGTAGTACAGGGATGGATAATGCTAATAGCAGTACTGCTGCGCCCACACCTGATGTAAGTTCTTCCGTGAACAGCGCCGCTAATTCTTCAATAAGTCCAGACTTAGGAAATGTCTCCACAGGCACCGTGCCTTCTTCAACAGAGATTGCGCCGAATACGGCTGGTAATGTTGCTGCAAATACGTCGACCTCAACCAGTGCCGGAATAGCGCCGCAATCAGATGCATCTTCAACTTCTGCTCAACCAGCAATGCCATCAACTTCTACCGCTACTGCTACCTCTGATCAGTCGCCCTCTGCTACATCATTAACAAGTTCTGTTTCTGGCGCCAATTCAAATGTTACAGCCACGGGAGCTGCTTCAGTTGCAGATCCATTGGCGGGTTCTACTGGCACTTCTGTTCAAAATGCTAATCTTGGTGCAGCTTCAGTAACTACTACCACCACAGTGACGACACATTAGCATCAACCCTCGTTTTTTATACTCACTCAAACTGAAAATTTGATTTTTTCTGTTTTCAGTTTGAAGTAAAACCAGCGTTTTTTGAGTGTAAAAACAAGATATTTTTTCCATTAGCCATTCCTGTCTATTAATCACACCCTGTTCACCGCATCAATATCAGCAATATTCTTGATGTGGTGAAGCAGTCTGATTCCTTAAACAAGTCGCAACTATTCACCTTCACACGAAAGCTAGCATAAACTACTTAAATTGTAGTCAAGGTTTCCGCAAAGATTAGCCCTAAAAGTGCTGCATATACTCGCCCACTTCAGTGTCAGAAAAAAACAGGAACTGTGATGAATAGTTACTATAAATCTACCTAAATATATCTATATGACACGCTTGATGAAGTTTATATATTTCTTGTTATTGATTTTCTTGGTGTCGGGATGCGCCACAATGAATACTCCTAATAAGCTAGGTATTGCTCGATCTGATTGGGATGAATATAGTCCTGCAAAAAAAGATCAATTGCTTTTAGCTTATGAGCAAACTCAGGAACGCAAAAAAAACACCCAGATCAAGCCTGGAAGTGGTGTTTTATCTGTCCGGATTTCTGATGGTAAAATGTTGCTACCACCTTTTAGTCAGATGACCCATTACCAACCTATTTTGTTTGGTTTGAAAGAAGGGGAATGTCATAAAAAAATTACAGTCAAATCGAATGATAGCAGTCAGATTGGACATTTAGAGGTCTGCTATCAAAACAATACCCTCTATTTAGATCCGAGTGCGTATGATCCTCAGTTATCGCTAGGGTCGCTTCAATTTCCTTATATGTCTATTTGGAATCGGAGTTTCACTTATCCTGATGTGACGAGTACCGGTTTATTGAAATTAACGGGTGTTCGTGTTCTTGTGCATCAACTGGTTGCTTCTGATAACAGTGATGATTGATAAACAGCAATTCCCGCTCAAAACGAAGAACTTGCTCCCTGGTTTTAATGCATCGCTGCAATAATTCCGCGTTTGCGCTTACAGGCAGAGAGCTGTCATCTCCCCCCAATAATTCCTTGTTGCTGCTGTCAGCAATTGGACCATTTATGACGAACAACTTTCATAAAAAACTCTTTGTTTTAGCCGCTTTAAAGCGTGTTAGGGGTTGCTGATTGATGAATATTTTGGCGCTGGATACTTCAGGAAAATCCTGTTCTGTCGCACTGACTTATCAGGGAAAAACCAATCAAACCCTAGATTTAGTTGAGCGCCAGCAAACGAAGTATGTGCTTTTACGCATCCATGAATTGTTGCAAGAAGCAGGTATAAGATTCGATCAACTCAATGCCCTCGCATTTGGCAAGGGGCCTGGTAGTTTTACGGGTATTCGTCTTGCTGCCAGTTTGGTTCAAGGTCTTTCGTTCGGCACTTCTTTACCCGTTTTTCCTGTTTCCACCCTACAAGCCATTGCGCAAGAAGCTTATCAGCACAGAGATAAGCAAGTTAAACAAGTGGCAGTTGCCACAAATGCTTATGGTGGAAAAATTTACTGGGGAATATATCAAGCTTCTATGGCAGGCTTGATGCAGCCTGTTTTTCCCGATGCAATCTGTTCTCCTGAAACGGTATCTTTGCCTGACATAGGCGACATGAAATGGCTTGGGGCAGGAGATGCTTGGCACATTTATCCTGATTTGTGCCGATTAACGACGATGATTGTTGAGCCAGCCTATCCTCAGGCAAAAAATATTGCACATTTAGCATTAGCGATGGATGTGATGAAACAAATTCATGCTCCAGAGCAAGTATTACCCGTATATTTGTATGGTGCGGAGTACTGGAATAAAAGTTGCTGACGCCAGATCGAAACCCAGTAATGT
>JAURND010000124.1 GCA_030830425.1 Gammaproteobacteria bacterium | reverse complement strand
GGAAAAAGAATTTGCTTTACACTATCCCCTCAAACGTCGTCCTATTTGGGAATTTTCATTAGACAGCGCGATTCGTTTACTCCAACAACAATTCCACACGCAAGATTTAACCGGCTTTGGTTGTGAAAATTTAGCGCTCGGATTATCTGCCGCTGGCAGTGTGCTGCATTATGTGAAATATACGCAGCGTGCTGTTTTACCCTATATTCACGAGATTAAAACAGAGCATCGCGATGAGGCGATTTGTCTAGATGCCCATACATTACGGAACTTAGAGTTACTCACACAACTTAACGGTGATAAAAAAAATAGCCTCGTTTATTTTCTAGATCACACAGCAACCCCAATGGGTAGCCGACTGATTCGGCGTTGGTTGACGCGTCCCTTGCGCGATCCGCAAATACTGCGACAGCGTCAAGCTGCGATTACCGTTTTACAATCCGCATCACTGAATCAAACTTTGCATGGATTATTGCGTGGAATTGGCGACCTAGCACGAATTCTCGCGCGTGTTGGATTGAAAACAGCCAGACCTCGAGATTTAGTGCAACTGCGTACGGCATTAACCCGACTCCCTGATATCAGTCAAAATATCGCCCCATTGTCTGCAGCTCGTTTAAAAATACTCAACGCGCAGCTCGGTCATTTTTCCCAATTATGTGATTTATTACAAAGCGCTATCCTTGAAAATCCAGCGGCGGTATTGCGTGAAGGGGGTGTAATTGCAGAGGGTTATGATGCACAGCTGGATGAATACCGACAGCTCAGTGAACACAGTGATCAGTGGTTGGTGGCGCTAGAAAAACAAGAGCGCGAGCGCACGGGTATTTCGACCTTAAAAGTCGGCTATAACCGCGTGCATGGGTTTTATATCGAAATGAGTCGCGGACAAGCAGACGCGGCACCGGCGCATTATATTCGACGTCAAACGTTGAAAAATGCAGAACGCTATATCACCCCTGAATTAAAAACATTTGAAGATAAAGTATTGAGTAGTCGAAGTCGTGCATTAGCGCGAGAAAAATTATTATATGATGCGTTGTTGGACCATTTAATACAAGAAACCTTTCCGCATGAAGATCAGCAATGCACGTATTTACAAGCGCTGCAGCACACTGCAGCAGCTTTGGCTGAGCTAGACGTATTGTGCAATTTAGCAGAACGCGCAACGACCTTGCGTTGGGTCGCGCCTCAATTTACCCAAACCAACGGCATACAGATTGAAGCAGGTAGGCATCCGGTGGTGGAACAAATCAGCACAGATCCATTTGTCTCTAACGACGTATTGTTAAATGCAGAGCGTCGAATGCTGATGATTACCGGACCCAATATGGGCGGTAAATCTACTTATATGCGACAGACCGCGTTAATTGTACTGCTGGCCTACATGGGTAGTTTTGTGCCTGCTAAATCTGCCATATTGGGACCTGTTGATCGAATTTTTACACGCATTGGCGCAACGGATGATTTGGTTGGCGGTCGATCTACTTTTATGGTGGAGATGGCCGAAACGGCTAATATTTTGCATAATGCCACCGCGCAAAGTTTGGTGTTGATGGATGAGGTCGGTCGAGGAACCAGCACCTTTGATGGATTATCATTAGCCTGGGCTTGTGCCGAATATTTAGCCCATCAAGTTCATGCATTCACTTTATTTTCCACCCATTATGCGGAATTAACGCAGTTGTCCTCAAAAATAACAGGTATTGTGAATGTACATTTGCATGCCATAGCACATCAAGACCACATCGTATTTTTGCATACGGTAAATGAAGGGCCGGCTAGTCAAAGTTATGGTTTACAGGTTGCACAGTTAGCAGGCGTGCCTCGTGGTGTTATTCAAAGGGCACGAGAAAAGTTAGCAGAACTTGAAGATAAAACGATGCTGCCACCTGCTTCATCTCAAGTCAGGCCCAGACAGATGGATTTTTTGCAGACTGAAAAAACCAGTCAAATATTGGCGTTACTCGACACCATTCAACCTGATACATTTACACCTATGGCAGCATTAGAAATGTTGTATACATTGAAACAAGCCAGTGAATCAAACTGAAAAATTTAGCAATTCCGATCAAATCACCAGTGCTTAAACCCACGCTACTACCACTATCATGCTATTCAATAAAATTCGTGAACTGTTTATCGGTCTTCCTCGGAATCCTTTTGAAAAAGGGACGCGTAAAAGTATTGCGCTGATCGCGTTTTTGGCTTGGATCGGATTAGGTGCCGATGGATTATCTTCTTCTGCCTATGGCCCTGAAGAAGCTTTTTTAGCATTAGGGAACCATGCTTATCTTGCATTTTATCTGGCTATTCTTACGGCAATTACCGTATTTATTATTTCTCTGGCTTATAACCAAGTCATTGAATTATTTCCTAGCGGTGGTGGTGGTTATAAGGTGGCGAGCAAACTCATTAGCCCACGAGCAGGATTGATTTCAGGTTCAGCGTTAATTGTTGATTATGTGCTCACAATCACCATTTCGGTTGCAAGTGGCATAGATGCATTATTTAGTCTTTTGCCTATTGGCGCACAACATTACAAAGTACAGTTTGAAGTGTTGATGATACTGGTTCTGATTGTCTTGAATTTGCGGGGCATGAAGGAATCTATCAAAATATTAATGCCTATTTTTATCGGGTTTGTCGTTACGCATTTTGCATTGATTGTTTATGGGATTGCGGTACATAGCAAAAATCTGTCAGTCCTTGTTTCTAATGTGATCCAAGACACCCAAAGCTTTAGTCATGAGGTCGGTTGGTTTGTGGTGATTGCATTATTTTTACGCGCTTACTCTCTCGGTGGTGGTACTTATACTGGATTAGAAGCCGTATCTAACAACGTCAACCATTTGGCTGAACCCAAAGTGCGCACAGGAAAATGGACCATGTTTTATATGGCGCTTTCGTTGAGCGTAACTGCAGGTGGTATTATTTTGATTTATTTGCTTTGGGATGTGCATGCCGTGAGCGGACAAACACTCAATGCGGTGGTATTTAGTGCTATTTTGGGCGATATGCCTTTGCATCATTTGATGCTGATTTTAGTTTTATTTTTAG
>JAURND010000123.1 GCA_030830425.1 Gammaproteobacteria bacterium | reverse complement strand
AGACCCCGTCATTTTTCTCGAACCTAAACGCATTTATCGACTGGTCAAGCAAGCAGTTCCCAATGATGGCCAAGGATTACCCCTAGATCGATGTTTCGTGTTAAAAGCAGGTACAGATGTCACCTTGGTGACTTGGGGTGCCTGCATTCATGAAACTCAAATCGCTGCAGAAAAGCTCGCCACCCAGGGTATTTCGGCAGAAATCATTGATGTCGCCACCATTAAACCGTTAGACATGCAAACGATTTTGCAATCAGTAGAAAAAACAGGGCGCTGTGTGATCATACACGAAGCGGCTTTAACAGGCGGCGTGGGTGCTGAAATTGCCGCACAACTGGCTGAGCACGCGCTGATGTTTTTACATGCCCCCGTCAAGCGCGTAGCTGGCTATGACAGTGTAATGCCTTATTTTAAGCTAGAAAAACATTATATCCCCAGCGTAGATCGTATTATTGCTGCGATTAAACAAGTTTTGGAGTACACATGACCGTATTTAAATTGCCCGATTTAGGAGAAGGATTGCCGGATGCTGAAATCCACGAATGGTATATCGCAGAAGGCGATCACATCAAAATAGACCAACCACTAGTGGCGATGGAAACGGCCAAAGCGGTGGTAGATATTCCATCTCCTCTCACAGGAACCATTCTAAGGCTATATGGAAAAAAGGGCGACATCATTAAAACAGATACGCCGCTGATGGAATTTGTCGCAGAAACAACGACTGAAAAAGATACAGGAACCGTAGTCGGCGTGATAGAAACCAGTAACACTATTTTAACTGAAATAGCGACAGGCATTGAACGACAAGCATCTGTCTCGACTGCTATCAAAGCGCCGCCGCTGGTACGAAAACTTGCTGATATGCTGCAAATTGATTTAAGCACAATCAAAGGGACAGGCCCAGGTCATAGCATTACCACTGATGATGTCAAACAAGCAGCTGCAAACCCATCGCTCACGGAAAAATGCACCCAGTCAAAGTCAAACGAGATGTTGCTGGCAGCCTCAGCAGTAACACCGCTTCAAGGTACCCGTCGAGCCATGGCCAAAGCCATGGCCCAATCCCACTCACAAGTAGTACCCGTCACAGTCCTTGAAGACGCAGATTTGCATGAGTTGCCTCCTAAGGTCGATCTGACCTTGCACATCATCCAAGCCATTATTGCAGCCTGTCAGGCAGAACCTATCTTAAATGCCCATTTTGATGGAGAAAACTTAACGCTAGCCATTAAAAAAGAAATCAATTTAGGGTTAGCCATTGACACCCCAAATGGCTTATATGTCCCTATACTCAAAGACATTGCACAAAAAACGCCTCAAGAAATAAGACAAAACATCCAAATTTATAAAGAAAAAGCCCAAAACAATACTTTTTCACCGCATGAATTACAAGACAACACCCTCACATTGTCTAATTTTGGCACAATCACCGGACGCTATGCCAACCCCATAGTTGTCCCTCCTACAGTAGCAATTATTGGCGTTGGGAAAATGCGCGATCAGCTTGTTGCATGGGATAAAAAATCAGTCATACATCCCATCCTACCCATTTCATTCACATTCGACCATCGAGCAGTAACAGGCGGAGAAGCCATGCGTTTTTTAGCCACATTGATTAAACAGCTAGAAGCTCAGCCAAGCGTGTAAGCCTCACGCTTTCTTTTTCCCTTGGTGAATTTTATGCAAACAAAAAATGCCACTTTTAGTCTCAGCCCAAATCCTGAGCATTTAGATTCAAAAAATCAGGTATTCAAAATAGAAGAAAAAGCTTCTAAAAGGTCTGAGCTAAAAACTAGTCCTGCGCTATCTCTTTTCCCCCCGACTGATCAAGGAGGGTCGAGGCGTCCTTCTGTTTTTACTGGATTATGTTGTTGTTGGGCTTTTCTGTTTTCTCCTGAGAAAAAAGAACAATTTCTTGATTCAGGCTATGGAGGGCCATTGAGTGTTTCGAGTCATTCACAGTCATCGCATGATTCCGTCAACAGCCAAAAATCATTATTACTTGATGCTAATGAGAGAATGAACAAGCCGCGTTCTTCCTACTCATCTTTATCGGCTTATTCTGTAGAACTTGGCGATGAGGACAGGAAAAGCGTCAAGGCCTCTTCCCTAAACTGACCCCGCTACTGTTCTATACTCATTCAACCTGAAGGTACTGTCTTTTTTACCTTCAGGTTGAGACAAAACCAGGGGTTTTTTTAAGGGGGAAGTGTTCTACTGCCCCCTTAAATCCAACCGATTATACCGTTCTTACCCCAATCGCATTTTCTTCAGGCCTGTATTTTAAAAACCAGTCCTTTCATGTAAGAGCGGTATATTGGAGTAAGAACGCTGTAATCTGGCCGCGAGCGCGAACTGGTTCAAGCGACGCGTGAAAACAAGGAAGAAAATGCCGTGTTTTGAGCGGGAATTGCTGCGCAACCTTGATGTCATTCGCTTAATCGGTCATGATAGGGGAACTGGACATATCACCCTCCTTTGATTAACCCATGACTGAACTCCAATGCGCGCCCTGGCGTGCTTACTATGAATTATGCAAACCTCGCGTTGTGGCATTAATGTTGATCACTACCGTCGTAGGTATGTTTCTTGCTACGCCTCATTTCGTCCCATGGCCCATTTTGGTCTTTGGTAATCTGGGTATTGGCTTGATGGCTGCATCTGGCGCAGTGATTAACCATCTGGTCGATAGACAGATAGATGCAAAAATGTGCCGTACGCAAAATCGTCCTATCCCTAGCGGTAAAGTTTCTCCTGTCCTTGCTTCCCTGTTTGCCCTTTCGTTAGCGCTGACCGGTTTGGCGATATTACTGATTTTTATCAATACACTCACCGCTGTACTGACATTATTCAGTCTAGTCGGATACGCCCTCATCTATACCGTGTTTCTCAAACGCGCGACCCCTCAAAATATTGTCATTGGGGGTTTGGCCGGCGCAACTCCCCCATTATTAGGCTGGACATCAGTTACCAATCAACTCGATGGCGGCGGTTTATTGTTGGTGT
>JAURND010000122.1 GCA_030830425.1 Gammaproteobacteria bacterium | reverse complement strand
TGAATTTAAGGGGACAGAAGAATACTTCCCCCTTTAAAAACCCCCTGATTTTGTCTCAATTTCAGGGAGAATGAGTATATAGTTCACTTCCCTTTAAAAAGACTACTTACATTATGTCATCACTACGCCAAAAATTAAATGCTTTCTCCATTATACTGCGCTCTATTGCGATCACCATACGGGACTCTTGTTTAATCCTTTATATTAGCTTTAGCCGTTCGAGTGTTAGCCCCAGGTTACGTTTTGATCGGCGGATACATCGATGGGCAAAAGCATTGCTGAATGTGGTGAATGCTTCTGTCCAGATACATAATCCATACAAGACCCATTTAACTGAGAATCATCCTTATATTTTGATGAGCAATCATACCAGCCTCTATGATATTCCTTTGATTTTTGAAGTGTTTCCGAAAAATAGCATTCGTATGATAGCCAAGAAAGAACTATTTCAAGTGCCTTTATGGGGAAAAGCCATGAAGGCTTCAGAGTTTTTGGCCATTGATCGAAAAAATTCAACGCAGGCCATTAAAGATTTAGAAATGGTGCGAGAAAAAATGCAAGATGGGATTATTCCTTGGATTGCGCCTGAGGGAACCCGTTCACGAGATGGCAAGCTTGGCGTTTTTAAAAAAGGTGGATTTATGCTAGCACTGCAAACGGGTGCGACAATCATTCCTGTCACGATCAAAGGCGCAGCGCGTATTTTGCCAGCAAAAACGCTAAATTTTAAAAAGCATCAAACCGTAGATATCATCATTGGGCAAGCCATTGATGCGACACAATATACCGTTGCAACACGTTTGCAATTGTTAAAGGCAGTGCAGCAAGCCATTGAGAATGATCTGCAGTTCACGACAGAAACTTCCGTTTAAAAAACGGGAATTTCTGCTAGCTTGCCTTGACAAAGGGGGTTGGGTGCAGTAGGGTTGATCGATGTCGCCTTTTTTGTCACTGATCTCATGTCACATTTCCCCAACCTTACACCAATACAACAGATTATACGCGATCTGTCTGAACGCATTGTTGAAGCGCAAAAGCCGATTCGTATTCTCAATGCGATCAAATGGCCTGTCGAAGTTCAAGCGAAGTTCTTTCAACAAAAATGCAAAGAATTGCCAAAGATTGATCTTCGTGTGTATGAAAATAACCCGCTCAGTTTTGACCCCGTCCAGAAAACAGAAGAGTTTTACACAATAGAGCGCGATATTCGCCGTCAATTAGGATCGTTCAGCGGCATTACTAATATTATGCTGCGTATCTGTCGTGAGTATCGAGAAGTGGTACGATTATTGTTGGCGCGAGGCACGCCAGAATTCCCTAAAATCTCTCAAGAATTATATGGCAGCGCTCAAGATGCTTTTTATGCCGGCGCGCCTACTTTGCGTGACTTGGCATCCCTGGTTTCTAAGACGCTTGCTCGTATTCAACCCATGACTGACCCGCTAGATGAAAAATGTTATACCAGTGAAGAAGCGTTGCATATACTGGTTGATCGTTTGAGGCAATATTTTGATGACCCTACAGAACCTGTGCGGGTCACGATTAGTGATGATATTTTAGCAGATGCGTCAGCAGGCGCTGAATCCATTAAATTACGTAAAGATGCAATGTTCAGTGAACGCGAATTACGTGTGCTAGAAATTCATGAGGGGTGGGTTCATGTGGGTACGACATTAAATGGATTGGCGCAACCGGTTTGTACATTTTTAAGCAAGGGCCCACCTTCATCTACGTTAAACCAAGAAGGTTTGGCGATCATTATGGAGATTTTTACTTTTTCTTCATATCCTAAACGAGTGTCTCGTTTAACTCAGCGCATCGCTGCTATTGATATGGCAGAGCAGGGTGCTAATTTTCTGGATGTCTTTCGTTATCATCAATCGCACGGTTTTTCAGAAGAAGACAGTTATAATTTTTCTTTGCGTGTTTTTCGAGGATGTTCTCCAGAAAATGGCGCTTTTACTAAAGATTTATCTTATAGTAAAGGATTTGTGCTGATCTATAACTATATTCGTTTGGCCATTAAAAATGGCGTGTCTCATCATATTCCGCTGTTGTTTTTAGGAAAAACCACACTGGAGGATTTACCTGTTTTGCAGGATTTAATGCAACAAGGTATTGTTTCCCCGCCTAAATATTTACCGCCCCAATTTAAAGATTTGGCCGCTTTAACGGCTTGGATGACGTATTCTTTGTTTCTTAATCAACTGAGTTTGGAGCAGTTGGGTGTGGATTATAAGGGGATACTTCAAAAATAAGCGATTTAGGGCGGATAACAGGCTCTGTAGAAATCACAATCACAATCACATAAACTGATAAAACATCTCATGAATAAACACCTTCGTAACATTGCCATTATTGCCCACGTAGACCATGGAAAAACGACCTTGGTTGATAAATTACTACAACAAAGCGGTACGATTAAAGGTCGAGCAGCGCAGACTGAACGGATTATGGATTCTAATGATTTAGAAAAAGAGCGAGGCATTACCATTTTATCTAAGAACACCGCGATTCAATGGGGAGAATATCATATCAATGTTGTAGATACCCCCGGGCATGCGGATTTTGGCGGA
>JAURND010000121.1 GCA_030830425.1 Gammaproteobacteria bacterium | reverse complement strand
TACGATTTATCAATTGCCAGCGTCTGTTCAAGATACCGCCGCACAAAAAGCCATGGCAACATCGGCATTAACCATTTTAGCAGCTCAAGTTTGTTTAGATAATCTTAGAGCGATTCAAGCAACTCAGCGTAAATCCGACACTAATGTTAATCAGTCATTACAGGCAGTAGGGAGCAACACCACTGAAGCCACCACGACAACCTCTTCGAACGATATTGGCTCTGGGTTAACGTCAGATGGAAAACGAATCACTTTCGGCACCAGAGATACAAGCGCTACTACTGATGCCCCGAAATACTTTGAGCAATGCGGTGCTGTAATCTTGCCTTTTTCAGAACTAAGGATTCAGGCTGCTGCACTTAAAATGGTTAGTGATTTAGCGCCATTAGCATCGAACATTGCTGCCAATTATCCAACCAATACAGAGAGCTTGAATGTATTGACACCTGCTGAAGTCGCCAATAGTATTTTTCAGTATTCGAACATGATGGGGCCATTACGTGCTCAAGGTGCAGATCAAAGTACAAAAAAGGCTTATGATGAATTGCAAAAGATGAGAGTACAAGGCTGGATTGTATTGGGTGCTTACTACCCAATGATGGGCAATTTAAATCAGAAAGATAATAGAACCGCTTTAAGTGTTTATACGCTGGGTTCATCAAGTGCTCAGTTGCAGTTTAATAACAGCAATAGTGATAGTGCATTTGATATGAAATCTTTAACGCCATCAGCAATACAAAACATCCAGTCACAGATAAATTATGTCACTGACTCGAACACGATGAATGTGGCGGTGCAAAACTATATTGATGCCATCAACTCAGGAAATGTGAATACGCTTCAAAACACCATTAATCAAAATTCACCCAATAACAACCCCACAACCAATAATGGACCAGAGTGGATATCTAACGCGAATGCTTTTTTTGGAGATGTCAATTCTTTCTTTGGAGGTGTCTCAGCCAGCGCCAGGCAAGGCGAAATATTTGGAGGTGTCTTGGATCAAGACAGGGTGAAGGCATCAGCAACCTTAGTTGGCTTGGCAACAGCGCCAGGCGGCCCTCTGGTTTGGGTGACGATGATTCCCGCATTAGTCATATTTTCGAATGTGGTCGTTAATTTCAGAAATGCCATTGATCAAACTCAGAATGCTGACCCATTGTTAGGGCTCCAAAAATTTGGATTTTACGTGATGGACCAATGTTTGTTGCTCATTGCGATTGGGTTAGGAGGTAGTTTTTTTGCATCATGGCCTGCTTCATTTATCCCTTCTGCCAATCCAGCGGCCGGCATTCAAGCGGGCAGTAACCTAGAATCCCCCTTAATGCTCATGATATTTTCTGCCTATGCCGCTGCAGGAATTGGGTTTGGGATTCATATTCCCACGATTCCATTTATCGTCTTTTTATCAGGCATATTAGGCTGGATAGGGCATTGCTTTCAAGCGGTCGTAGGCGCCCCATTAGTGGCATTGAGAATGACTACAGCTGAAGGCGAGGGAATGCTCGGTGGGGCAACTGAAGGGGTGATGATGTTATTGGGCGTGCTGTTTACACCGATCTTATTGGTCATCGGGATGTTCGGCTCCCTCATTTTGATTAAGCAAATGTTAATTGTCGTGAACCATCTATTCTCTATTTTTTGTAGTTATAGTTTTGTAGCTCCTGGTTATACCGGCTCTTATGGTTGGATCATTATTGGGATTCCCGCTATATTATTAATCTACTATACCATTGTCGTGACGATGATTCAGGGTATCTGCACTAAGTTAATCGGTGAATTACCAGGAGAGGCTTTGCGTCACGTACATACGGCAATGACAGGTCATAAATCTGCTGAACAAATGGGGCAAAAAATGGAGCAAGGGTCTGATAAGATAAGCGATAAAGCCGGTGATTATGCCGGCAAGAAAAGCATGCAACTGGGCCCTGGGAGGAAGGATGATAAGGATAAGCCTAAGCCGCCGACCCCTCCTGCTGCATAGATGTGTCGTTCCCGCAAAGGCGGGAATCTATTCTAGGGCACCAGTGACTTAAGGTGCTTTAGGATGGAGAAAGGGATGAGGATGAGAAATAAGATTAATCAGCAATTTCCGCTCAAAAACGCGAAATTTGCTTCCTGGTTTTTAAGGGGTAGTGGGAATTGCTGCCGGCTTGAAATTTATAAGCATCAAAATAAGCGATGTTTTGGGTTAGGCTTAATGGTTAGTGATATTGTAACCATTCAGCATAATTAGCAAACGGCCATTTTTTACACCAGACTTGACTAAAATCTGACCGTTTATGCCAGTCTTTGTATGGTGGTGAATAGTTACGTGATATTAAGCTTGTGAGAAAACCTGAAAACAAGCTTGCTAAGCCTAAAAAAGACAATTAACAGCTTTAGATGCTGCTTTTTTGGGTGCGATACGCTCTGCTGTGGAAATCAGGCTTTGTCTGCTCGCAGGTGATATCGTTTTTACGTCAATAGCATTTTTTCAGCACTTTTTCTGCTGAAAATACCTCAAAAAGCATGCGGCTACGCACTCTCTGGTCTGCCCATGGCAATATTTACCCGATTATTCCAAGGTGAATTTAGGCGCCAAGCGAAAGCATAGGGTTGCCCAGTCAAGGGATTAACCCTGAGCAGTAAAGTGCCAATGCCGATACCAGAGTGTTCGCCGCGAGTATCGCCGCTATGCCCAGTATTAGCAGAGTCAGCGACTTTGACCTGTATCACATTAGAATTGACAACTGCTTTATCCATCACCAGCATCACATGCCCACCAGTGGCTCCACCATGCGCGTTTTTGTAGCGAAATACCAGAATATCTCCAGCTTGCAATTTTTGAGAATCTTCGACTTTATTCCAGTTGGCAGGACGATTATTGCTTGCAGATAGAGAGCTGAAGAAGTCATAGTATTGCGAGGTGTTTGGCTTATAGCTCCCCGTCCATTGAGCTAAAGTGGAATAAGCTTGTGGTGAGCTTTTATCCAATAAGTGATCGACATAGCTAGAGCAATCTAACATATAAATACCATGTTGCGGATCGAAGCGATTTCCGCCAAATTTATAAGCACTGTAATGTAAGTTATCGATAGTTTGATGGGCAAAATTGGTGACTGGTTTGTTCAGCTTATAGTCTGGATAATTCGCATTATGATGATTTGAGTCTGCATTATTCCAGCTAAACCATAAAAAATGATGGGTGACTTCATTCGTATTTCGAGCGGCAGTAGGGGTTGTTATTTCATTGCTGGATAATTTCTGCGCGTTGACGGTATTTTCTGTAGCGGGTGTTGTTGGGGTAGCATCTTCAACAGGTACGTTTTCAATCGGCACATGAGTAGCCGTATTTTTCAAGGGTTCTGGTTGAATGGAAGCGGGCTGAACAGTTGCTGTCGATTTATAGTTGCCAGTATGTATTTTTGAATGAGATGTTTTGGGGTGTTTATGCTTTTTTTTGGCAGATTTTGTTTTCTTTTCAGTAGCAGTTTTTGGGGGGGGCTGAGTAGTGGTCGTATGTTTTGAGGTGGCTTGAGTTTTGATCACTGCAAAGCTAGGACAAGCTATGCAAATGAGCGAAGCTGTCAGGATGGGTAAGATTTTTCGCATAAAGATTCATCCATTTAAGGGAAAGGGGTTCTTGGCGTCTGTGTCATCACGAATTCATGATTAGCCCAACCCTTTAGTGACATTTTATGTCCTACACTAATAATGCAAGTCTTGGGGCAGTGGGTCTTGAGTAGTTGATATAAATAATATTCAGCCGCGTCGTCTAGTGCCGATGTTGCTTCATCTAAGAAAAGAAAGTCTGGGTAGGTCAGTAAGGCTCTGATAAAGCCAATACGCTGTTGCTCACCCACGGAAAACATCTTAGACCAATCGGCTTCTTCGTGAAGCATACCACAAAAGTGCCCCAATTGGCAAAACTGCAGCGTTTCTTGTACTTGTAGATCCGAAATATGATCAACTTGTTGAGGGTAACAAAGCACTTTTTTTAGGGTACCTAAGGGTAAATAAGGTTTTTGAGGAATGAAGAGAATATTCGCTTTTTCTGGAATGATGACGGTTCCTTCAGCAAAAGGCCAAAGCCCTGAAAGCGTGCGCAATAAAGTGGTTTTGCCGCTGCCAGATGGGCCAGTAATAAAAAGAGAATCTCCTTGTGCCAAATTTAGCTGCATATTTTCTCCCAAGATATGGCCATTGGGAAGCTTGATTTGAAGATTTTGAACAGAAATATGCATTTCTTCGGTATAAGTACGCTTGAAAGCCTCTATTTGTTCTACAGTTTGTATATGCTGGGTAAATGAAATAAGACGATCACAAGTGGCTTTCCAGGTAGCAATGCCGACATATGCATTGATAATATAAGATAATGCACCTTGTACAGAGCCGAATGCAGAAGCAATCTGCATCACATCCCCCAGCGTAATTTGTTTGGCGAATAATTTTGGACAGGCCACTAGAAAAGGAAAAATTAGTGCAAACTGACCATAAAATGCGGTAAACCAGGTCAGGTTTTTTTGTCGTTTCATGATTTGCCAATAGTTACTGAAAATCAGAGAAAACAAGTTTGTAAAACCCAGTTTTTCTTGAGCTTCCCCTTGATAAAAAGCAATATTTTCACTGTTTTCTCTCAACCTGGTCATGCCAAAACGAAAATCAGCCTCAAAGCGTTGTTGGTTGAAGTTAAGTTTGACCAGTGATTTGCCAATCTTGTTGGTCAATAAGGTTCCAAAAATAGCATAAATCAGCGCTGCCCAAACCATATATCCAGGAATATGTATGCCAAAGCTTCCGATATGAAAATTCAGCGCGCCAGAGAGTGTCCATAAAACAAGGCTAAAAGAACACAAGGTGACAACTGCATTTAATAAACCCAACGACAGAGATAAGGTCAGATCAATAAACTGGTTAATATCTTCACTGATTCGCTGGTCTGGATTGTCAGTGGGTTGACCTGTGATTTGCATGCGATAATGATTTTCTTTGTCTAACCATCGATTCAAGAAATATGTGGTTAGCCAACGACGCCAGCGTATGGTTAACATCTGAGCCAGGTAGATACTATAAACAGCAACGATAATATTGAGGACAGCTAAAAAAGAAAAATAGAGGATATTGTGGATGAAAGCAGTTTTATCCAGATTTTGTAAAGATGTATAGAAAGTGTTGTACCATCGATTAAACAATACGAGTAAGGCTACGTGACCAAGATTCAATGCGATAATGGTGATCAGTAATAGCCAAGCTATGCGTTTTTCTTCTGATTTCCAATAAGGCTGAGTCACCGCCCAAAATTGTTTAAAAAAAGTGATGTGTTTATGCATGTTTCAGTAATTCCCGTAACCGCTAAATGGCCTAAAAAAAGGGGTTCTTGTAAAAGGGGTTTCTCGTAAATGGTCCCATTGCTGATAACCGCATGAAGGATCGTAAAGAGGAGACAGTGTTCTGTGTCGCGTTGTTTCCCCCTGAACGATGCGCTAAAACCAGCAATCCAATCACGCTTTTTTGGCGGGAATTGCTGAATCAAGAGGTTCTTTTAACGGCTTCCATTTTTCAATAATCAATTGCAAATATTGCTCACCTGCACAGTGGCGTAGTAATAAAAAATCGTAAGCCGCTCTAAAGCGAGGATGCTGCAGTGCCCAATCTGTTTTTCGATGACTTCTTTTTTCCATGAGATATTGCAGGGTCCAAATTTCACGGGTAATAATTGTGTAACGTTTAGGAATAGCAACAGTCTTGAGTTGATGGCAGAGAACTTCTCGTATACTTTTTTCAAAGGCAAGATAAGGCTTTGTTCCTTGTTGAATCGTGATGTCCGTTTGATTTTTCAAAGCTGGCCAAAGTAAGACAGCGAATAAAAAACCAGGATTTAGGCTCAGGTTTTGCTTAATTCGTGCATCAGTGTTATGGCCACCTTGCTGTATGAACTGCAAATAAGAGCGTTTATCAGGATGATTCAGTAAAACATGCTCAGTTTGAGGAAATAACAAGTGGAATATGCCATATTCACGTGTAAGCGCAAACGCTTGAACAGCTTGTCCACAATAAAATAATTTAAGAATTTCAATGAATAAGCGAGCAGGAGGGACATGAGTGAGTAGCGTTTTTAACTGATGAATTGGTGCTGCAGTCGCTTCATCTAAGGTGAAGTTGAGTTTTGCGGCAAAACGTAAGGATCGCAACATGCGTACCGGGTCTTCGGTATACCTGATTTGTGGATCACCTAAAATGCGAATAATGCGTTTTTTTAAATCAGCCATTCCGTTAACATAATCGATAACCGAGCAATTTCTAATATCGTAATAAAGCGCATTAACCGTAAAATCGCGTCTAAGTGCATCTTCCTTGAGATTGCCATAAACATTATCCCTCACTAGTAGCCCTATTTTTGAAAGACTGGCGTCAGGATGGCTGTGTTCTGGGTGAGATTTTCTAAATGTTGAAACTTCGATTATTTCACGACCAAAAAATACATGCGCCAATCTAAATCTTTTTCCAATTAATCGGGAATTTCTAAATAGTTGGCGGATTTTTTCGGGAAATGCGCTGGTAGATACATCAAAATCTTTGGGTTTAGCGTCTAACAATAAATCACGGACCCCACCACCCACGAGATAGGCTTCATAGCCAGATTCGTTTAATTTATGCAGTACATTTAGCGCATTTCTGCTAATATGGGCATGTGAAATGCAATGATGCTTTTTGTCAATAACATGAGGAGGGGTTGACGAAAAAGTCCCGCTCGATGTTGTATGGTCAGATTGATCTGCATATCTGTGTTGAATTTTCGCTTTTATCAGAAAACTTGCTATTTTTTTGCGAAATGAAATCAATTTTTTCAAGAAACGAATAATAGGAAATACTCCTTCAGTGAATCAGTAATCACTAGCAATTCTCGCCACCTCTTTAAAAGAGGATAAAACAAAGGGCTTCTGGTGAAAGCTGTTCGTCGTAAATAGCACCATTTTGCTGACAGCAAACGGGGGCTTGAATTAAGGAAGAGATGGCGGTTCCCCCTTCAAAAAAGAGCGCGGACTTGTTGCAGTGACGCATTAAAATAAAGAAGCAAGTTCCGCACTTTAAGCCGGAATTGCTGAGCGGGCACCCAAAAAATTCTTGCCAAAAACTCGGAATTTTCTAGTGCAGATCGTGTATCATATGCTGCTCGTACTTGAAAGTGAGCATCTTGATGTGTTTGCTTTTTTGATACGAGCAGTATCATCTATTTGAATTTAAGGGGGCAGCAAAACACTTCTCCCTTAAAAAACCCCCTGGTTTTGTCTCACATTGAAGTGAGACGAGTATAGATTATTTTAGCGTTGAAGAAAACCGCTCCCTTCGTCTAGTGGCCTAGGACGTTGCCCTCTCACGGCGAAAACAGGGGTTCGAGTCCCCTAGGGAGCACCATTAATCAAGCAGCAATTATCTTTATTTTGGGCGAAAATTGCTGGCGCATCATTTTTTCTATTTCCAAATACGAACCTATGAATATACCTAATTTACTCACACTCATCCGTATATTACTCATCCCCGTCTTGGTTTTGTTTTATTGTATTCCAACAGCGTGGGGACATGCTGTTGCTGCGATTATTTTTGGGATCGCGGCTTTGACAGATTGGCTAGATGGTTACTTGGCGCGTAATTTAGATCAGGGAACACGCTTTGGCGCTTTTCTGGATCCTGTTGCAGACAAATTAATGGTGGCGGTTGCTTTGGTATTGGTCGTCGGAGAAGCTAATCAAATATGGCTATCTATTCCAGCAGCAGTGATTATTGCGCGAGAAATCTTGATTTCAGGGCTGCGTGAATGGATGGCAGAAATTGGGCAAC
Organism: Gammaproteobacteria bacterium; assembly: GCA_030830425.1. Classification (GTDB taxonomy): domain Bacteria; phylum Pseudomonadota; class Gammaproteobacteria; order JAURND01; family JAURND01; genus JAURND01. The sequence goes on along the minus strand of JAURND010000121.1, from coordinate 494 downwards.
GTAAACAGGTTTCCGTCAATGTGATAGCCAAGGTTAAAACAACTTCACAAATGCTGGCGTTACTCATGTTATTGTTTTACGAACCAGATGCTTTTCTTTGGGTGAAATTGTTTGGCTTGTTGTTACTCTATGTTTCTGCTATCTTAACGCTCTGGTCGATGGTAATCTATTTGAAAATAGCATGGTCGGACTTGACTTTATCTACAAATCAATAATAATGGTTGTTCTTTTAGAGGGATAAGTACAAAAAGCCTTCACTCTTCAATGCGGGAATAGCTCAGCTGGTAGAGCACAACCTTGCCAAGGTTGGGGTCGCGAGTTCGAATCTCGTTTCCCGCTCCAAATACAAGTTTTTATACCACTCGTGTTTGAGTTTTTTTTCAAAATAGCGTTGCTGAAAAAAATCCTATTTTGGCACGAGGAGTATAATTTATTGCATTTAAGGGGCAGAAAATCACTTCCCCCTTAAAAACTCCCCTGATTTTGTCTCACTT
>JAURND010000120.1 GCA_030830425.1 Gammaproteobacteria bacterium | reverse complement strand
CTAATTATGCTGAATGGTTATCTTCTAAAAAAGCTAGCCAGTCTGTCTCGGATAAAATCGGTATACCCAGAGTTTTCGCTTTTTCTAGCTTGCTACCTGCATCAGTACCTGCAACCACATAATTGGTTTTGGCTGAAACACTGCCAGCTACTTTTGCGCCTAATGATTGTAAGCGTTGCTTGGCTTCGTCACGTGTCATTTGACTGAAAGTACCAGTGAGTACAAATGTTTTTCCTGTGAGTGGCAGTTGTTCCGGTGGAGTTACGGTATATGCTGGCCAATGCACGCCCAAGGTTTGTAATTGTTCAATGAGTTCACGGTGATGAGGCTGTTGAAAGAAGCTGGCAATATGAACGGCGACGATTGGGCCAATATCAGAAATGGTTTGTAGCGTTTCTTGATCGGCAGACATTAAGTTTTCCAAACAACCAAAATGTTTCGCTAAAATAGACGCTGTGATTTCTCCTACTTCACGAATACCTAACGCATAGATAAAACGGGGTAGAGTGGTCGTTTTACTGTTTTCAATTGCGGTTAATAAATGATTCGCTGATTTTTCACCCATTCGCGCCAAGGTGAGCAACTTCTCTTTATTCAATAAGTAAATGCCTGCAATATCCGTGACGAGTTTACTTTCGATCAGTTGTTCAGCCCATTTATCTCCTAAGCCATGAATATCCAACGCATGCTTGGATGCAAAATGTTTGATGGTTTCTTTCAGTTGGGCATGACAAAAAAGACCACCAGTACAACGCGCAATCACTTCTGATTCTGCTTTCACAACAGCGAAATGACAAATAGGGCAGTGTTTAGGTAAAGCAACCGGGGTGGTATGGGCAGGTCTTCTGTCGATAATGACTGAGGCCACGTAAGGAATTACATCCCCAGCTCGCCTGACAATGACCGTGTCGCCGACGCGAATATCTTTGCGCCAGACTTCTTCAATATGATGCAAGGTGGCATTGCTGATGGTGACTCCGCCGACAAAAACAGGTTTTAGTCGGGCGATAGGGGTTAAAGTGCCTGTTCTACCAACTTGAAATTCAATCGCTTCGATCTGCGTGAGTTCTTCGCGCGCTGGAAATTTATGTGCAATGGCCCAGCGCGGTGCTTTAGAGATAAACCCCAGTATTTTTTGTTGTTCCGTCGAATTGACTTTATACACAACACCATCGATTTCATAGTTTAATTGGTCGCGCATCTGTGCTAATTGCTTATGCCATTGAAGACATGCGGCGGCACCAATACAGATTTGCGTATGGGGATTGATGGGTAATCCATAGGATTTCAGTATCGCTAATAGATCGCTATGGCTGCGTAAAGTGGTATTCGATGAAATTTGACCAATTCCATAAGCAAAAAAAGCCAATGGGCGTTGTGCGGTGATCTGAGGGTCGAGTTGACGTAAACTGCCTGATGCAGCATTACGGGGATTTACCAATAATTTAGCGCCTGCTTTTTCTAGATTGTGATTGTATTGCGAAAACCCAGTGAGTGGCATATACACTTCGCCACGCACCTCCAATAATTCCGGATAATTTTCTCCGCGTAATTGTAATGGGATACTATGAATCGTGCATAAATTTTGCGTGATATCTTCGCCTGTTGTGCCATCGCCTCGAGTTGCGCCTTGTATCAATTTTCCTTGTTGATAACGTAAGCTTACGGCGATACCATCTATTTTAGGTTCGCCTACATATTCAACTTCTGTTGTATGATGTAGGCGTTGCCGTATTCGTTGATCAAACGCGATAACATCATCGATCTCAAATGCATTCCCCAATGAAAGCATGGGTATTTTATGAGAGACCTGATTAAAGGCTTTGAGTGGGAATCCACCGATGCGTTGCGTAGGGGAGCTTGGCTGTATGGATTCAGGGTATTGATATTCCAGGGCTTGTAGCTCTTTCATTCGCCGATCATATTCGGCATCAGGAACAGAAGGGGTATCTAAAGCATAATATTGATCATTCCATGCATCGATGGTTTGACGTAGCGTTTCAATGCGTTTTAGAACACTGTCTGGAAGGGTCATGGTTCTGTAGAAAATAGCAAGGCAAAAAAAGAGTAGGGAGGGTGAGAATGCGTCAGAAATTCGCGCTACCCTTTAGATTATCTAAAAAAAAGGTTTCTTGTGAAAATTGTTCGTCGTAAATAGTCTTTTTGCCGCAAGCTGCGGACTTGTTGCCGCGACGCGTTAAAAAAAGAAAGCAAATCCCGCGTTTCTGGCGGAAATTGCTGGGAATGCGTGCTGATTAAGTTTTTAATTCTTTCATATCCGATCAGTTTGCTGGGGGATATTTGTTTCGGTGACGATTGAATGCCAATACGCTATTTTTTGTTCGGTGAGTGGAATACGTTTCTCATCGCAAATTGTACCGCCTAATTCTGAGACCAGCTGGTTCGTGGTTCTCAGAAAAATATCTAACGCAGTAGCAGGTGCGCTTAATTTAGAGAGTCTTATAAATAAAGCGAGCCCTGGCGTTGAGAAAGCTCGCATTTTGGCTAAATCAAAAGTGCCCGGATTGCTGATCGAGGCCAAGCTGAATAAGATGGGGCCATGTCCATTTTTTTCTTGATGATAATGAAAAATTTCCCATTTTCCATAGCGTAATCCTGCAGCAAGTAGAGATTGTAGTAATTTATAACCAGAATAGGGATGCGCTTCATCTGCAATCAAGGTGATGACAATCACTTCGTTTTTGTCATCGGTTTCTTGATTTGTTGAACGTTCTTCAGTGATTGCTGCAGGCGCGTTTTCTAATGGGGGCTTTGTAGCCGTTGAAGATTTATCAGCAGTGGATATGCCGCGATCGCGATGTTTTTGAGTAGGGTTTTGTAGAGATTGACTTTTGGTGGCGCTAGATTCAGGGTGATGGCCAATAACTCGGGGTTTTCCGACGTTTTCATCCGAGTCGCCAAATTTTTCAGACGCTTGGCCAGCCCCTAAAAAAGGTTCTTTGGGGGCGCGATAGTGAAGGCGGTGATTCTTTGACGCACGAATCACCCCTAACATAATTAGAGCAACGAGGGAAAACATTAAAATGTAAGATAGCATGACAAAAGCATACTGAAGATGGTGACACGTTTCAAGCAGAATCGTCTAAAAAAAACAGAATTGCTAACTATTCTTCTGGCTTATTCGCCTCTTCTATATCGGTCATCATGGTTTCTTGCGCAGGCGCGAACAACACGCCTTTGTGTTCTGAATTCTGAGGTGTTTTAATCGGATGAATGGTTTCTTTGGGGCCCAACAGTTCGTGGCGCAACCAAGCATCATGCAAAGCTTTGGCTGCTGTAAAGTTGTCTGATTTTAGATAGTGAAGTACCTGTTTTTGTACAAATTCTGGCAGATCTCTTAACATATATCAGCATCTCTCAAAAATTCCTAAATTTAACCAGTATCTAGAAAATCCTGCTAAAACCTGGAATGGCTTTCTTGTTTTAACGAATCGGTTATTTTCTCTTTCTCTTTCTCTTTTTGTGGAAAGAAAGAGCCTGTAGGGTGAATGAGGGGTAAAATGGATTCTAGATTTCCTCAGGACGCTTCATATTTCTACCAAAATATTTGGTAACCATTCAGCATAATTAGCAAACGGGCATATTTTGCCAATTTTGGCGGAAAAAATTCCCTTAAAATGCTCACATATACTCGTCTCACTT
>JAURND010000119.1 GCA_030830425.1 Gammaproteobacteria bacterium | reverse complement strand
TTTTTTGCTCATTTTATATATTCTCTGTGGTTACCATGCATAATCAGCTTCGCGAAATAATCATACTCAATATTGACATCATCACCGAGCTGTAAAGCACCTAAATTTGTTTTTCGAAGCGTTTCTGGAATGAGCATGACACTAAAGCCATCCTCAAAGATCTCGTTGAGTGTTAAGCTCACACCGTTGATTGCGATACTGCCTTTTTTGACGATTAACGATCGGTTATCTGTAGATACCCCTGTAAAATGGTATTCCAAGTAATTCGCGAACTTTTTTTGAGCGGTGACCCTACAGACTTGATCCACATGCCCCAAAACAATATGACCTTGTAAGCGATCATTGAGGGTTAAAGGGCGCTCTAAATTCACAAGACCACCTATTTTGAGGGTATTTGCAGTACTGACTGACAAGGTTTCAGGTGATAGATCGCAATAAAATTGTCCGGCACTGCAATCAGTAACAGTCAAACAAATACCACTGATAGCAATACTTTCTCCCTTAGTGAGATCTGGATAATTGCAGTGAATCAAAAAACGCTTACCGGCATGGGTTGAATGATTCGTAGGCGCTGCTTTAGCCAGACTTAGCTGATCTTCAGCGGATGCCTCTATGGAAAGTATTTTGCCGAAATGGTCTATATAGCCTGTAAACATCGTGGATTCCTAAGTAAAGGTACACTCGCAAACCACATCATCTCCCAATACCTGCCATTTCAGGTGCTTTGCTTGCGTAAAGATATCAGTATCATGCGAAAAAGCCGATTGCATATTGGCACCGAGCCATTTTAGGGCAACATAAATAAAAGCGCGTTGGATGTTTTTGTGAGCCACGAACGATTCAAAGCAAATACCACCAGCTTCTAGCAGCAAATCATGTACACCTTGTTTGCCAATATAAGCCAGTACTTTATCTGCATCCAGTGTATCATTTTTTAACGGGACTGACACACAATGAATTCCCTTGGCTTCCAGTTGTTTCTTTCTGTTTTCATCGATATTTTCTTGATGAAACAAGGTTAATGTTTGAGCAGTATTTAATAATCTGGCTTCTTCTGGGAAGCTCAAATTTTTATCCAACACATAAACGGGTTTTTGATAAATTTCTTGACCCAGACGGATATTCAACTGTGGGTCATCCTGAATGGTGGATTTTACCGTGGTAAGTATGGCGTCAGATTGTTTGCGCCATTGATGGGTAAAAATCTGCGCCTCTTTGCCAGTGATCAGCATGCATTCGCCGTTGATGCCTGCAATTTTTCCATCCAAACTCAAAGCCAGTTTTGCAGTGACCCATGGTCGCTGAGTGCTTGTCCAGTATTGATAGCTCTCATAAAAAGCATCTATTTCGGGCAATTGCAAGTGGATACATTCAATGCCAGCCTCTTCCAATTCGTTTTTTCCTTGTCCTGATACAAGCGGATTGGGATCTGTGAAACCGTAATACACAGTTTTCACTTGACGCTCGATCAGTAACTTTGTACAAGGCGCTGTTTTTCCATAATGACAGCAAGGTTCTAATGTGACATAGACTGTTGAATCGACGGATTGCGCTATACTGAGATTTTTCAATGCCACCGCTTCAGCATGCATTTTTCCAGCACCCGCATGGCAACCGGTAGCAATGACTGTTCCATGTTTAACAATAATGGTACCAACAGCAGGGTTAGGGGCGCAAAAACCCTTTTTTGTTTGAGCCAATTTTAAGGCTTCTTGAAGATATTGGATGTGTGTTGTTATATGATTCATGAAAGAAATAGAAGAAGAGATCATTGATGCCACATGACCCTATGCGGCATAGAAGGAACATCAACACAGGGATTTTTGCCTAACATCGGGAAAACAAAAACACTTTTTAACACAGTTTTTGCATTCAACGAAGTCCCTGTTGCATCTATTTGATAATAAAGACCACAATCGGGAGCGGCACGTCGATGAAATTCATAGATTGCCTGTGCGCTGATTTTCCCTTGGCCATTTAACTGATCTGGCTGAATGGCATCTTCTCCAGCGAATAAAGCAGACTCTGCGTTTTCAAAAGATTGGGTTTCTTGGATAACATGCTCGCTAATTTTTGCTTGTAATAAGCTCGCCAAAAAACCAGAGACGACCAGACAACTGATAATGGACAGATATAAAAGAGCCGTAATCAATGCCATCCCTTTTTGATTCGATTTCAATCGATCTGCCACAAATAGATGATACGCCCTAACGTTCGCGCAATGCCACATAAAAATCCCACTCTCGATGCAACAAACGATCGGCTGATCGCGTTTTTCCGGCAAAATCAACAGGTTCAGCTTTAGGTAGCACCGGTAGTTCCGAGCTAAACAAGAGTGCGATTTTTACAGATTTTACCATTTCCCAATCAGAAACTTGATTTGCGGGTAAATAAGCGCTGATATCTGCACCCTTGGTATCGGTCACTCCATATTGAATCTGCATATCATCCACGCCTGCAACCAACTCTCGCTTATCGTTATCGATAGGCATTTCATACAGCGCATTAATGGTTTTTCCTAACGGTGTTTTTCTAGATGTTTGGCCAATAAAAAAAACAAATGGTGCCCACTGTATTTTATCGTCTTTGGCCTTACATTCGCCAAGCTGAATACTATCTGTATTTTTCAATACTTTTCCCGTCAAAAATGATGGCACATTATTTTGATAACCTTGAATTGCTAGATTTTTGTTGACCCAAATGCCCGAAGAATCACAATCGGCATAACCGGCTAATCTGATATTTTGACTGATAAAATGCGCAGAAAAACGAGCGTTTTCCTGTATTTCAATTAAGGCTTTTTGCAGTGTCAGTGTTTTTTTAACGCTTAGATAAATTTCAATAAAACTAGCCATTAATAAAACACCTAAAAAACAAGCCAACATGGCTTCTATCAATAACGCGCCACATTGTTTGTTTTTATTTATTTCCATCGTAACCATTCAGCATAATTAGCAAACGGGCATATTTTACACCAGACTTGACTAAAATCTGATCGTTTATGCCAGTCTTTGTATGGTGGCGAATAGTTACTTTCCATCAGTGCTTAGAAGCCAGGTGGAAGTTACTGTACCCGATAAAGATCGTGTATGCGCCTGTCGGGTTTTCCATTGAATCTGAACAGTGCAGATATTTTTTTCACATTGATAATTGCCGATGCCATGCGGCAATAAATGGCTATTGATGGTGTTCCAATCGATGAGTTCATGATTTCTTGCAGATGACGATTGATTAACACGCAGCCTTTCTAACAGAGAAGATAGCTGTAATATCGCTATATTTTGAAAATAAGACTCTTCCGTTTGCTGCAATCCTGTCAGTTCCATCCCGGCGACACTTAACAATCCAAAGGACAAAATAAATAAAGCCACCAATATTTCTAGCAATGCAAAGCCTTTCATAAAAAATGAGGGAGAGCTATCGTGATATACGATAATGAAACAAATCGCGAGAAATGAAAATACGGTAATTTAAAAAACGCAAAGGCATTTATGCTAATCTATACTCGTTCTCCCTGAAAGTGAGACAAAACCAGGGGGGGTTTTAAGGGGGAAGTGTTCTACTGCCCCCTTAAATTCA
>JAURND010000118.1 GCA_030830425.1 Gammaproteobacteria bacterium | reverse complement strand
TTAAATTATTAGAAATACAAAGCAGAGACCATCTGCTAAAATCGGGAATGCTAGTCGTTGATTTAGGTGCAGCGCCCGGCGGATGGTCTGCAGTGGCAAAGCAAAAGGTGGGAGAAACAGGTCGAGTCATCGCCGTAGATATTTTGCCGATGCCCCCATTGCCCGGCGTTGAATGCATTCAAGGAGATTTTTATCTGGATGAAGTGCTTGTAGTGATGATGCAACACATTGAAAATCGCGCGGTTGACCTTGTAATGTCTGATATGTCCCCCAATATAACAGGGATAAACATTGTGGACCAAGCTCGCGCCTATGATTTAAGTGAACACGCACTCTTGTTTGCACAACAAGTATTAAAACCAAATGGCAGTTTTTTGATTAAAGTTTTTCAAGGGCAAGGGTTTGAAGTCTTTCTGAAACAAATAAGAGCTTGTTTCTCGAAGGTAAATATCCGTAAGCCTAACGCTTCGCGGGGCCGCTCTCAAGAAGTCTATATCGTTAGCACAGGGTACATACCGCTCGCTTTCTAAAATTTAGAATAGCGTTTTTTGGGTCGTGAGTTTTTTATTGCGAACGGTATTACCTGTAGATGTTAAAGGGGAAAAACATGGACCCCGATTTTCATCGGGACGCTTTGCGCAACCCCCTTATTTGTCTTACTCACGTATTGCGTGAGACGAATGGCAGAGCCTGAGTAATGACGACACAGGATTTAAAAAAATGAAAAAAAATTTATTTATATGGGTATTCGTCGCTATTTTGTTGATGGCGGTTTTCAGTGGATTAGGTCCACGTCAAAGTTCTGGTCAAAAACTCACCTATTCTGCGTTTTTGCATCGTGTAGACAAAGGCGAGATTAGCAAAGTTGTCATTGAAAATCAGGTAATTACAGGCGTGACCAAAGATGGTGATGCGATCATCACTTACATGCCCATCCCCGATCAGCTTTTGTTGGGCAATTTGCTGCTCAAGAACGTAGATGTTTCTGGACGCGAACCTGAACAAGAAAGCTTGTTGATGCGTATTTTTATCAGTTGGTCGCCTATTTTATTGCTCATTGGTTTTTGGTATTTCATGATGCGTCAAATGCAAGGTGGTGGCCGAGGGGGCGCGATGTCTTTTGGCAGAAGTCGGGCGCGCATGCTAGATCAAAATCAAGTTAAAGTGACTTTTGCTGATGTTGCAGGCGCAGATGAAGCAAAAGAAGAAGTCAAAGAATTGGTTGAATTTTTGCGCGATCCCACTCGATTTCAAAAACTGGGTGGAAAAATTCCCTGTGGCGTGTTGTTAGTTGGCTCGCCGGGTACAGGAAAAACGCTACTGGCCAAAGCGGTGGCCGGTGAGGCGAACGTTCCGTTTTTCAGCATCTCTGGTTCAGATTTTGTGGAAATGTTTGTAGGGGTCGGCGCGTCCAGAGTTCGAGACATGTTTGAACAAGCAAAAAAACAAGCACCGTGCATTATTTTCATTGATGAAATTGATGCAGTTGGCCGACATCGTGGCGCAGGTTTAGGGGGTGGGCATGATGAGCGTGAACAAACCCTTAATCAACTATTGGTAGAGATGGACGGCTTTGAAGGCAAAGAAGGCGTGATTGTGATGGCGGCGACCAATCGTCCCGATGTATTAGATCCAGCCTTGTTGCGTCCAGGTCGATTTGATCGCCAAGTGGTTGTTCCCTTGCCAGACGTGCGTGGTCGAGAACAGATTTTAGCCGTGCATATCCGAAAAATTCCTGTTGCCAATGACGTAAAAATTGCAATGATCGCCAGAGGCACTCCTGGTTTCTCTGGCGCAGATCTGGCCAATTTGGTCAATGAAGCGGCTTTGTTTGCAGCGCGTACCAACCGTCGCGCAGTCGTGATGGAAGACCTAGAAAAAGCAAAGGATAAAATTATGATGGGCGCAGAGCGTCGCTCTATGGTCATGAGTGAAGCGCAGAAAAAACTCACCGCTTATCATGAAGCTGGGCATGCGATTGTTGGATGGCATGTTCCCGACCATGATCCGGTTTATAAAGTGAGTATTATTCCTCGTGGACGTGCTTTGGGTATCACAGCTTTTTTGCCGACAGAAGATCGCTACAGTGTTTCCAAGCGTTATCTTGAAAGTCAAATATCTGGCTTATTTGGGGGGCGTCTAGCCGAAGAAATGATTTTTGGCTTAGAATCTGTGACTACGGGCGCCTCTAATGATATTGAACGCGCCACTGAAATCGCTCGTAACATGGTCACCAAGTGGGGGTTATCCGGTATCTTGGGCCCATTAACCTATGGAGAAGAAGAAGGCGAAGTCTTTCTAGGGCGAAATATGACTCGTCGTAAAGAATTTTCAGAAGCCACAACTGCAATCATTGATCGTGAAATACGCGTCATTATTGATCGTAATTACAACCGTGCCCAAGAAATTCTCTCTGCGAATTTAGATATATTGCATGCAGCGGCCGCAGCATTAATGAAATACGAAACGATCGATGAAGTGCAAATTAAAGCCTTGATGAATAGACAAATACCACTGCCGCCTAAAGATTGGGATGCATCCATAGAAGAAAATCTGGTTACGGACCCAGTTAACATCAATACTGAAAAAACATCGGTTTTGGGTAATCAAGAAGGTTAATGACATGCTATGAATCTTCATTTTCCTAACCCTGCTGTCATGGGCATCTTAAACGTGACGCCGGACTCATTTTGTGAAGCTGGCCGCGTGGCATCGGTAGATCAAGCATTATTTTATGTCGCACAAATGATTGCCGATGGCGCGACCATAATCGACGTAGGCGGTGAACCAACGAATCCTAGCGTACACCCAGTCGTTTCCCTGCAAACAGAGTTAGATCGCACTATCCCTGTGATTGAAGCCCTAACTCAGCGTTTTGCTATCCCTATCTCTATCGATACCAGTAAACCTGAAGTCATGCGTGAAGCCATTTC
>JAURND010000117.1 GCA_030830425.1 Gammaproteobacteria bacterium | reverse complement strand
CCTGATTTTGTCTCACATTGAAGTGAGAGGAGTATATATGACAAACCCAAGCATGCAGTTGTTAGTAAAAAATTCTGCTTTATCTGGCGGAAACATTGCCTATTTAGAAGATCTTTATGAGCAGTTTTTAAAAAACCCAGAGTCACTAGCGCCTGAATGGAGGACTTATTTTCAGCAATTACCTCGTGTAAGTGCTGCCACAGTCGATGTTTCTCATGCAGATATCGTGGCGAATTTTGCGCAATTAGCCCAAAAAACACATCGTTCTGTGCTATCTGCGACCCTCTCATCTGATGTGCAATTTGAATGCCAAAAAATGGCACTCCAAACATTGATAGCTGCCTATCGAGCAGACGGTCACTTGATAGCCAATATTAATCCAATTGCGCTCAATCAAACGTCATTACCCGACAATTTGAGGTTGGATCATTATCCGGCATTGGCATCTGCTCATCAAACCTCTTTTGAATTCGCTGAAAAAAAAATCACGCTTAATGAAATCCTCACGCAGTTAAAAACGATTTATGGCAGCACTGTAGGTGCGGAATTTATGTATTTGAGTGATCCGCAAGAACGTGCCTGGATTATCCAACGATTAGAAAAATTGCCAGAAGCCACATTATCGTCAGCAGAAAAAATAGACTTATTAAAGCAGTTAGTTGCAGCGGATGGATTGGAAAAATATTTAGGTTCCAAATATGTAGGGCAAAAACGTTTTTCACTAGAAGGTGGTGATGGATTTATTCCGTTAACTCATGCCATTTATGAGGCTGCCGCCAAAAATGGGGTAGAAGAAGTGGTGATGGGGATGGCGCATCGCGGACGTTTGAATACCTTGATTAACCTTTTTGGTAAACCACCAGCTGAATTATTTGCGCAATTTGAAGGCAAAAAAGATTATGGCATGACATCTGGTGATGTCAAATATCATATGGGATATGCTTCTGATATTCAGACGCCGACAGGACAGCTTCACTTATCGCTTGCTTTTAACCCATCGCATTTAGAGGTGATTGCACCCGTATTAATGGGTTCGGTGCGCGCACGTCAACAACGTCGTCCAGCAGAACAGATGCAACAGGTGTTGGCATTAGTGGTACATGGCGATGCTTCTTTTTCAGGTCAGGGTGTGATTATGGAAAGTTTGCAGATGTCACAAACCCATGCTTATTGTATTGGCGGCGCTATCCATATCATCATTAATAACCAGGTAGGTTTTACCACCAGTGATTCTCAAGACGCGCGTTCTAGTCGCTATTGTACAGATGTTGCCAAGATGATTGATTGTCCTGTTTTTCACGTGAATGGTGATGACCCCGAAGCGTTAGTCTGGATTGCTCGTCTGGCAGCAGATTATCGTGCAAAATTTCATAAAGACGTGTTTATTGACTTAGTCTGTTATCGTCGATTAGGGCATAACGAAGCCGATGAACCCTCTATGACCCAACCGTTGATGTATCAGCGTATTCGTCAACATCCCGTTCCCCGCGAAATTTATGCTAATCGTTTGGTCGCTGAAAACGTGTGCACAAACGAAGCGGTGGATGCCATGGTGATCGCATACAGAGATGCGCTGGATGCTGAAAAATCAGTGATCGAAACATTACCTCATGGGCTTTCTCATCGTTATGCCTCTGACTGGAAACCTTATGCGCATCAAGAATGGACTGCTCAAATAGACGCCGCTGTTCCCCAAAAAAAACTCAAGACTTTAGCCGAAAAAATGGAAATATTGCCAGATGGATTTGAAGTGCAGCGCCAGGTGGGTCATATTCTGGCGGCGCGCGCACAGATGACAGCTGGCGAATTGCCGATTGATTGGGGATACGCTGAAACTTTAGCTTATGCTACCTTAGTAGATGCAGGATATTCTGTACGCATGTCAGGTCAAGATTGCAGGCGAGGTACTTTTTCGCATCGGCATGCGGTATTGCATGATCAAAAAACTGACCAGATTCATACCCCGTTATGCCATATCTCGGCTGATCAAGCTGCTTTCCAAATTTACGACTCTTTGTTGTCAGAAATGGGTGTGATGGGGTTTGAATATGGCTATGCCAGCACAGAACCCAATTCGTTGGTGATATGGGAAGCCCAATATGGCGATTTTGCCAATGGCGCACAAATGCTTATTGATCAGTTTATTAGTTCCGCTTGGCAAAAATGGGGGACTTTATCGGGATTGACGTTGTTACTGCCGCATGGTTATGAAGGTGCAGGACCTGAACATACTTCTGCCCGTTTAGAACGTTTTTTACAACTCAGCGCGCAAGAAAATATTCAGGTTTGTATGCCAACCACTCCAGCGCAGATCTATCATTTACTTCGTCGACAGGTGATTAGACCTTATCGTACACCATTGATCGTGATGACGCCTAAAAGTTTGCTACGTAGCAAATTAGCCACTTCCACATTGGCTGAATTAAGCGAAGGTCAATTTCAACTGGTGATGCCTGATACTGATCCTACGTCTGTTGATAAAGTCAAGCGCGTGATTTTATGTAGCGGAAAAGTGTATTACGAATTGCTGACAAAACGCGAAGAAGAAAACAATAAATCAGTGGCGATCATTCGTATAGAGCAATTATATCCATTTCCACATGAAGCTTTGTGCGAGACTTTAAAACAATATATGCAAGTGAAAGATATTGTTTGGTGTCAAGAAGAACCTGAAAATCAAGGTGCTTGGTATACAACGCGTCATCGCCTAGAAGCTTCTCTGAATGCAGATCAAACAGTACGTTATGTAGGGCGCCCAGCTGCAGCTTCTCCTGCTGCAGGTTATGCGGCTTTGCATGCGAAACAGCAGGCAGAATTAGTGCAAAAAGCGTTTGAGTTTCCTTCTGCCCAAAAAAGATAAGCTGTCCGTAGATGGATGAGGGGTAACTGAAGTGGATCCGGCAAACAGTCTTGGATTAACTCAGGGCCAGACATGTGTCGTGAGAAACAGCAATTTTCGCTACCCATTAAAGCCCCTGCCACAAAAAGTTTTTTGTGAATTTTTTTGTAGCCAATAAACCCATTGCTGACAGCTGTTTGGGATATTACAAAGACTGGCATTTATCGCTCTTTATTGCGAGCGAGGACTTGTCCAAGCGACGCGTTAAAACAAGGAAGTAAGTCCCGCGTTTCTGGCGGGAATTGCTGGCATTATGCTAAATTGGATTACCTAAAACAAAGGGTTTCTTGTGAAAGTTGTTCGTAGTGAATAGTCTAATTGCTGGCAAACGCATGGGGGATTGTTAAGGGGGGAGATGGCGGTTCTCCCCCTTAACCGCGAGCGAGGACTTGTCCAAGCGACGCGTTAAAACAAGGAAGTAAGTCCCGCGTTTCTGGCGGGAATTG
>JAURND010000116.1 GCA_030830425.1 Gammaproteobacteria bacterium | reverse complement strand
GTGAGACAAAACCAGGGGGTTTTTCGCGAAGCGTCCCGACGAAGGTCGGGATCCATGCCCCCTTAAATTTAACAGGTTATACCGTTCTTACCGCAATAGCATTTTTTTCAGCCTATTGTTTTAAAAACCAGTACCTTTAAGTAAGAGCGGTATAAAATGCGGTTATTTCCGCAGAGGCGGGAAACCATTTTTATTAGGTGTTTTTAAGTGCTAGTGGTAAAAACTGCAGAATCGAGTGAATCGTCACTTTTTTCTATAATACGCACCGCCTTCTTTTGTGGATTCTGTCTGTTCAGCTGTTAAACTGACGGGGTTTGGCGTTTGTTTTATGGTGGCGGATGATCCAGCGGGGTATAGCGTATTGTTTTTAAACTTAGATTCTATGCCTACTCGTAATAACAATCCAAGCAATAGGCAGTTCATCCATAAGCTGGTGCCGCCATAGCTCATCAGTGGCAGGGTTAGTCCTTTTGTGGGCAGAATACCTAAATTTACACCAATATTAATCATGACCTGTAGGCCTAAACAGAGCGATAAACCACAGCCTAAATAGGCGTTGAAGAAATAGCCATGACGATAAGCGCGATAGCTGATCATTAATCCTCTGCCGACTAAAATCGTAAATAGTAAGACCAAGAGCAGTTGGCCCATCAATCCTAATTCTTCTCCCAGTACCGCGAATAGAAAATCAGTATGCGCTTCGGGTAAATAAAACAATTTCTGTACGCTATTTCCTAAGCCAACGCCCCAAACGCCGCCGCGTCCAAAGGCAATTAAAGATTGCGTGAGTTGATATCCGGTATCAAAAGGATTCGACCAGGGATGTAAAAATGTTGTGAGACGTAGCAGACGATAAGGCGCGGAGATAGCCAATAAACCGAGGGCTCCGGCGGCTGCGATCAATAAAAAAACAAATTGCCAGAGACGTACGCCGCCTACAAATAAAATACCCAATGCTGTGGCGATGATCACGGTAGTGGCGCCAAAGTCAGGTTCTTGTAGTAACAATAAGGCAAGCCCGCCTAACAAAAGTAGTGGTTTTAAAAAACCGCGAATTCGCGTTTTTACTTCATGTTGACGCCTAACAATATAACCTGCTAAATAAATAATGACGCACAGTTTGACCATTTCAGAGACTTGCAGTGAAATAGGGCCGACGATAATCCAACGCATGCTGCCGTTAACTTCTTTGCCGATACCTGGAATGAGTACCAAAATCAGTAGGATAAAACTCAATAGCATGAGATAGCCATTGATGCGCTGCCAAAAATTTAACGGCGCGCGTGTGGCGAAAAATCCAATCCCTAAGCCGAATATTAAATAAATCACTTGTCGAATGAGATAATAAAAGCCAAATCCATAAGCGCGGTCAGAAATGACGATAGAGGATGATGCGACCATCAATAGGCCGACAATCAAAATCACGATACCTGAAAATAGGAGCCATGAGTCGTAGTATATCGCTCGCTTTTTAGGCGTTGGAGTTGGAGTTGGATTTGCCATGGTTCTTTCTACGACAACGCTATTTTATCTTTCACGGCAGCCATAAACACTTCGCCGCGATGTTCAAAATGATCAAACATATCAAAACTTGCACAAGCGGGGGCTAAAATTACAACATCTCCAGATTGGGCGTTTTTTTCTGCAAGCGCAACCGCATCAGGCAGCGTTTTTGCCTGTTGAATGTCAGTGCTGCCTGTTAATGCTTCTTCAATGAGTGCTGCGTCTTCGCCGATTAAAATTAAGCAGCGTGCATATTTTTTTAGGGGCGCTTGAAGTGGCGTGAAATCTGATTTTTTCCCCTGTCCACCGGCAATGACAATGAGTTTTCCGGTTATGGCATCCCCTAAACCAGTTAAAGCCGCTTGAGCTGCCCCTACATTTGTGGCTTTAGAATCGTTATACCAGGTGACCCCGTTTTTGGTGCCTATCCATTGACAACGATGCGCCAGTCCCTTGAAATCTTGAATCGCGCCCAACATGGCTGATAGCGGTAGTCCAAAAGCATGGCCTAAAGCCAGCGCAGCCAATGCATTGGCCAATTGATGTTTTCCCTTGATAGACAGCGCGGCTGTTTGAATGAGTGGCGTTTGACCTTGGCATAGATAGTGCTGATTATCGATTTCACGTAATCCAAACTCATTGGCATGCATAGGCGCGTCTGTGCCAAAAGTAAAAGCAGCATTTTGACACAGCCAAGCCTCTTGGCGATTGGCTACGGCATATTGACAATGTTGATAAATACGCTGTTTTGCTAATCGATAATCAGATAGCGTGTCATAACGGTCTTGATGATCTTCAGATAAATTTAATAACACCGCAGCAAAGGGTTTTAAAGAAAAACTGCTTTCAAGTTGAAAACTAGAGAGTTCTAATACGTATAGATCTGATTTTGTATCAGACAACAAGTCTAAAGCAGGTGTCCCTAAGTTTCCACCTACACCCACATTTAAGCCTGCTTTTTTAGCCATCTCTCCCACTAATGTCGTGACAGTGCTTTTTCCGTTGGAACCGGTGATTGCGATGATGGGAGCTTTGGCATGTTCTGCAAATAGTTCGATATCAGCAATGACTGGAATGCCACGTGCAATGGCCTCCTGAATGACAGGCGTTTTGAGTGATACACCAGGACTGACAATTAAGCGACTGGCTTTTAGACAAAAACTAGGCGCTAATTGTCCAACAGATAGGGGAACATCTGGAAAATGTTGTTTGAATTCAGATAATCCAGGTGGATTTTCTCGACTATCCGTGATGGCAAAAGGAATTTTTTGGTGATGTAGATGGCGCGCGCAAGATAATCCGGTTTTGCCAAGACCGATGATCACTTGTATACTTGTTTTTGAGGTGTTTTTATTGTCACTCATACTCAGAGATATAACATGAACTTAATCATTTTGATAGAAAAATCCGTACGATCGAATATTCGATACTGGGTCAGTATGACGCTATTTTGGCAGTGTCTACTCATCTTAGCAGTCAGTGGAATCAGCAATCTCGCGTGGGCAAATGTCGCGACCACCTGGAAAACGCTACAACCGGGTTTGGCCTATACGAAAATTGCAGAACCCAATGATTCTCCAGATGGCTATATTCATGCATTTAAATTAGATTTAAATCATTACCAGCTTAAAGTGTCCGGGGTGCCCAAAAACAGCGTTTTACCTGAAGAAAATTTTAAACAATTATGGTCAATCAATCCTATTTTATTGGCGATTAATGGCGGTTTTTTTACCCCTGAGTTACAACCACTTGGTCTGCGGATCACTGGATATAAACAGACGAATCCTATTAAAAATATCAGTTGGTGGAGTATTTTTTTTGTAAAAAATAAAGAAGCTGCCATTATTCCCCCCTCTGCGTATTACCCAGATACCCAAATAGAATTTGCCATTCAAGCAGGACCCCGACTAATCATCAATGGAGCAAAAACCCAGGGCTTAAATGGTCGTGTCGGTGCACGCACTGCGTTGGGCATTACGCGAGATCATCAAATTATCCTATTAACCACAGAAAATCTATTTTTATCGACGGACGCACTTGCAGAAATTATGCGAAAATCGCTATCAGTAGGGGGGTTAGATTGTCTAGATGCGATTAATTTAGACGGTGGACATTCGGCGCAAATGTATGCATCGTTCTCGAATTTTTCGTTAGCGATCAGCAATCAATCAGCAGTTGCCGATGCGGTCGTGGTCGCGCCTAGGTAACCCCTTTCAAACAGCGTAGCATTGTAAACAGTGTCTATGCTTTCCTGATATGTGTCCCTGCGATATGATCTTCTAAAACAACGCCGAGGTCCATGAGCGTTTGGCGAATTTGATCTGCTTTTTTCCAATCTTTATTGCTACGTGCTTCATTTCTGGCAGCAACTAGCGCTTCTATTTTTTGCATATCGGGTTCTGTGATCCCTTCTTGTAAAAAATCGGTGGGCTCTTTTTGGAGTATGCCAAATACGCTCGAGAGTTTTTTAAGCAGGTTTCCAAGCGCAGCAGCTTCCTGTGGTTTATCCGCATCTCGCAATGTATTGATTTCTCTAACGAGGTCAAATAGCACGGATAGGGCGATGGGTGTATTAAAGTCATCATCCATGGCGTCATGAAAGCGCTTTTCAAAATCAGTATCGCTGATGTGATCAGTAGGTGGTAAATCTCTAAGGCTTAAATAAAGACGCGCTAGCCCTGCCTGAGCGCTTTCTAAGTTTTCTCGACTATAATTAATCGGGCTGCGATAATGGCTGGCTAATGCAAAATAGCGAATGATTTCCACATCATATTCGAGCACCACATCACGAATCGTTGAGAAATTATTTAGCGATTTGGACATTTTTTCTGCATTGACTTGTACATAGCCAATATGCATCCAGTTATTCGCAAAACGACAATCGTTTGCCGCTTCAGATTGCGCAATTTCATTTTGATGATGGGGGAAAATTAAATCAGAGCCACCGCCATGGATGTCTATGTGTTTGCCTAAACAGGCCGCAGACATGGCAGAGCACTCAATATGCCAGCCAGGCCGACCTTTCCCCCAAGGAGAATCCCAGTTAGGCTCATCTGGTTTGGCTAGCTTCCATAACACAAAATCTAAGGGATCTTTTTTTCCTTCTAGGATATCTATACGTGCGCCTCGATGTAATTTTTCGAGCGTTTGATGCGCAAATTTTCCGTAATCGGCAAATTGATGCACGTCGTAACACACATCACCATTGCCAGCGATATAGGCAATTCCTTTGTCCATTAATCTTTGAATTAATACGATCATTTGAGGGATAAATTCAGTGGCTTTAGGTTCCGCTGTAGGGGGCAATATACCTAAAGAATGATCATCTTCATGAAGGGCATCGATAAAGCGTTGGGTGAGTGCCGCGATGGGCTCTTTATTTTGAGCGGCGCGATTGATGATTTTATCGTCAATATCAGTGATGTTTCTCACATAATAAACGGCATAACCGCTTGATTCTAGGTATCGTCTGACCATATCAAAAAAGATATAGACGCGACCGTGTCCGATATGGCAGTGACCGTAAACTGTCACACCACACACATACAACGTCACTTTGCCGGGTGTAATCGGATTAAAAAGGGTTTTTTTTTTGGTGGCGGTATTGTAAATAGATAGCATAAGTGTTTGTGGTTGGGTGAGGGGAAGGCAGTAAAAAAAGTAACCATTCAGCATAATTAGGTAGAAGCAGTGGATCCCGGCCTTCGCCGGGACGCTT
>JAURND010000013.1 GCA_030830425.1 Gammaproteobacteria bacterium | reverse complement strand
GCCTTGTTTTAACGCGTCGCTTGAACAAGTTCGCGCTCGCGGCAAAGCAGGAGTTTCTGATCATGCTACTTTGCTTGTCATAAGTAAAACACAAGAAAATGATACTTATTTTATTTTCTCCAGCACGCCTTCTAGTTCTTCTAGACTATGGTAATGAATAACCAGCTTCCCTTTTTCAGGGCTTGTTTGTTTAATAAAAACCGATGCGCCTAGTCGATCCGATAATGTGGTCTGTAATCGGGCAATATCCGGATCTACCCTGCGCAATGGGGTTACTGTTTCTGTTTCTGTTTCTGTTTTTTTAATAGCAAAATTACGGACTAAAGCTTCCGTTTCTCTTACTGATAATTGCTTTAAAATCACGACTTGAGCGATTTTAATTTGATCGGTTTCACTTAACGATAACAATGCACGCGCATGCCCCATTTCTAATTCATTTTTTTCTAGACTCTTGATGACCGGGGGCGCTAGTTGTAGTAATCGCAACACATTAGTGATGGTCGCTCGCGATTTACCGACTGCGGTCGCCATGTCTTCGTGCGTCATGCCGCATTCATCACCCAAGCGTTTAAGTGCAATCGCTTGCTCAATCACATTTAAATCTTCGCGCTGAATATTTTCAATCAACGACATAGCCATTGCTGCTTCATCTGAAATGTCGCGTATAAAAACGGGTAGCTCTTGCAATCCAACCATCTGAGCTGCTCGCCATCTGCGTTCTCCAGCAATAATTTCATAGCAGCTTGGTGAAATCTCTCGGACTAAAATCGGCTGTAAAACGCCTTGCGCTGCAATGG
Source organism: Gammaproteobacteria bacterium (assembly GCA_030830425.1). Taxonomy (GTDB): domain Bacteria; phylum Pseudomonadota; class Gammaproteobacteria; order JAURND01; family JAURND01; genus JAURND01. The sequence goes on along the minus strand of JAURND010000013.1, from coordinate 1,802 downwards.
AATCTGCTAATTCTGATAATGCTTTAGGTGGAAATTCTTTTCTAGGCTGATATTTTCCGCGTTGTAGCAAATCAACTGGTAAGAAATGAGGTTTACTCGCGGGCATGGATGGGTCTGTTTGCGTCGACGAGAAAGAGGCAGACATTTGGGCGCTACTACTGAGTAGTTCACTAAGTCCGCGACCTAAAGCGCGTGGTTTTATGTTACTCATTGCGTTATTCCTACTGCAGTGGTGTTAATTCTCTAGAGAACTGCGGAAATTACTGATGTCGTAAAAACTCACCTGCTAGTGCAATGTATGCGGCAGCCCCTTGAGAGCGCGGATCATAAGCAATAATGGGCAAACCAAAACTAGGCGCTTCAGCTAAACGTATATTTCTAGGAATCACCGTTGTATATAATTTTTCATGAAAATGATTAGCCAGTTGCGCAGTCACTTCATGCGTGAGCCGATTGCGACCATCATACATCGTCCGCAAAACGCCTTCAATTTTTAAATGAGGATTGACCGTTGTGGTGATATCTTCAATCGTTTTCAGCAAATGTGCTAATCCTTCTAATGCAAAATATTCACAGGGCATCGGGATTAATACTGAATCTGAAGCAACCAGCGCATTGACTGTTAATATATTAAGTGCTGGTGGGCAATCAATCAGAATAAAATCGTACTGGCTTAATATGGGTTGTATCCCTTTTTTCAAACTAAACTCTCGATTCAGTCGCTGCACCAATCTCACTTCTGCAATGGTGAGATCTGCATTTGCCGGCAACACATCATAACCTGAAGCGGTACTCACAATTGCACTTTGCGCGTCTGTCTCGCCGAGAATAACTTCTGTTACCGATAACGGGTTGTTTTTGGCAATACCACTACCAACCGTTGCATTGCTTTGTGGATCTAAATCAATCATCAATACACGACGCTTTGTCGCTGCTAATGTGGCTGATAGATTCACGGCGGTTGTCGTTTTAGCAACGCCCCCTTTTTGATTGGCGATGGAAATAATTTTAGTCACGGGATTCACTTTTTGAGCAGCTAAACAGAAATTGCTATTTTCACCAAATGCCTTTCTTCTGCTAATTCAGGGACGATTAATTGATATACGTCATAAGATGACGATAACGCAACCAAGTCTTTTAGCTCTTGGGCGGGATAGACACCCTTCATTGCCCATATTGTACCTGCATGACCTTTAAATACATGCTGTGTTTTATGGATAATTTGACTCAGAGAAGTCCATGCGCGAGTAATCATATGATCAACGCTTTTTGTGGGGTGGTAATTTTCGATACGTGAATGTACAACATCTACATTGTCCAACCCTAACTGTGCTTTTACTTGTACCAGAAAATGGGTTTTTTTGGAATGACTATCTAACAATGTCCAATGCGTGTCCGGAAAAAGTAGCGCTAGCGGAATACCGGGCAAACCAGCACCTGTACCTACGTCTAAGAACCTCAAGAAGGATGACATCGAGGTATATAAATAAGGCGCAACAGCAAGACTATCAGCAATATGCTTAATCATTCTTTCACGAGGATCTAGAACAGCTGTCAAATTGTAGACCTGATTCCAACGATCTAACAAGGCAAGATAGGCTTCAATTTTTGCTGAAAAATCAAGATTTACGGCTAGTTGAAGCTGAGAAAGTATTTTATCGAGTAAAAACAACATCCATTATGCCCTCCTTTTGAGTGCTTTCATCTGTGATAAGCAGGCAAAAACTTCTTAAATATACTCGTTCTCCCTGAAAGTGAGTATAGAAATTTTCGCTACCCTTTGAAAATCCTAAAAAAGGCTT
>JAURND010000115.1 GCA_030830425.1 Gammaproteobacteria bacterium | reverse complement strand
TAAAAAATGAAAACCATCAGCCAGCAGCCCCATCCGCGCGCTCTTCATTCGCTTGTGCAGCTTGGCCTCACCATTGATCAGCATCTTTAAGTGGAATGAGTATATACTGCTCGTACTTGAAAGTGAGAATCTTGATGTATCTGCTTTTTTGATACGAGCAGTATAATCTGTTTGAATTTAAGGGGGCAGTAGAACACTTCCCCCTTAAAAAACCCCCTGGTTTTGTCTCACATTGAAGTGAGACGAGTATATTTGTTTGGCATGAGGACTCTCAATAAGCTACTTTAAGGGATTAAATCATAACATTGACTAGATGAGCTTGTGATTTATTGTTTGTTTTTTGAAGAAGACGGGGATTGGGGGGGGTATGCAACAAAGCCGCGGGAGTTGCTGTCTAAAGTGTTAGCGTAAAACACAATATATGATTCATTTGATTATTAGCATTTTGCAATACCCATTGATTCAAATACCCAACAGCCAGTTCGCTATTTTTAAATACGGGGATACCAACGCCAATAAAAAAACGGTTTTGATTGAGTACCCTTGTGTTGATCCAATCAGAGTGAGTGGCAGCAATAAATACCTCATCTGATAAAATAGGCGTGTATCGTTGATGCCAATACTTGGGCACGCGAAACAATATCCTTTCCCGCAAGCGTAATCCCCACGGAGTCTGGTCTTCAAAGTAACGCTCTTCTAAGCGTGAGCGTAGTGACAAAGAATATGGTTTTGATGTCGTTATTTGCCAGATGACTTGTTGCCAAAGGCGTTGCTCTGTTCTAAGTTTATTTTGCGCCGGAACATAGGTAGGAATCCAATCATAGCCTTGCCAAATACTAATGCGTGGTGTGAGTTGATAGCCCAATGCTGAACGCGCAATAAACTGATCATAAAAATGATTGGGAGAAAAAAAACGAAAATGACCCTCAAGGAAGTATAACCAGTGCGGGTGCTCCTTGAAATTTGCCTGTTTACTGATCTGTGTCCAGAGTCGATAAGAAGTGTCTAATGTATACGCCTTGATGTCTTGGAAAAATAGCATTAGCCAGGCAATATGCCACAATATCCATAAACATTTTTTTAAGTATCGCCCACTCATCCTTACCCCTTGATGCGCTGTATATGGGCTCCTAGATGATTCAATTTTTTTTCTAGCATTTCATATCCGCGATCAAGATGATAGATTCGATCAATTAAGGTGTCACCCTTTGCCGCTAACCCTGCCAATATTAAGCTTGCAGAAGCCCGTAGATCAGTAGCCATGACAGATGCGCCGACAAATGTTGAGTGACCTTTGCAAATAGCAAGATGACCGTTTAGGTGGATATTGGCACCCATTCGATTTAACTCATTCACGTGCATAAAACGATTTTCAAAAATATTCTCAGACAACGTGCTAGGACCATTAGCTATCGCATTTAATACCATAAATTGTGCTTGCATATCCGTAGGAAATCCAGGGTAGGGAGCAGTGCTAATATCAACAGGTTTAATGGTTTTATTTCGCATGTCGATGGAGATCCAATCGTCACCATGAGACAAGACTGCGCCTGCATCCTGTAACTTTTGCAAAGGAACTGTTAAAAGATCAGGATTGATCCCTTCTATTTTTACCTGTCCTTGCGTGACTACGCCGGCGACCAGATAAGTGCCTGCCTCGATTCGATCGGCTAAAATCGTATAATCTCCGCCCGTTAATTCATCTACCCCTTCAATCTCTAGTGTATCTGTACCAATGCCTGAAATTTTGGCGCCCATTTTGTTGAGAAATTGGGCTAAATCAGTGACTTCAGGTTCTCGTGCCGCATTTTGCAAGCGAGTATTGCCTTTGGCTAATACAGCAGCCATTAAAATATTTTCAGTGCCAGTGACAGTGATCTTTTCAAAAACAATATCGGCGCCTCGTAAGCGATTTTTGGCGCTTGCATAGATATATCCATGCTCAATGCGAATTTGAGCGCCCAGCTGTTCGAGTGCTTTTAAGTGTAGATCAACGGGTCTGGAGCCAATTGCACACCCACCAGGCAAAGAGACTTCTGCTTGACCATAACGCGCCAACAAAGGGCCTAACACGACGATAGAAGCTCTCATCGTTTTAACTAGGTCATAGTTGGCGACAAAATGATTCGCGGTGGCGTGATGAATGTCGAGACGATTTTTTTCAGGCGTATAGGATAAATCCAGTCCCATATTACGCAAGAGTTGTATCATCGTAGTAACATCGCGAAGATGCGGAACGCGATGGAGCTGTGTGGGTTTAGTCAGCAGTAAACTAGCAGCTAGAATAGGCAGTGCGGCATTTTTAGCGCCAGAAATAGGAATAGTGCCGTTTAAACAAGCACCACCGGTGACGAGTAATTTATCCATAAGATGATTTTTCTATATAATTGAATTGTGGTCGGTCAATTTCCCAGGGGCTACACATGAAGAATAAGGTAATTACGCGCTCACAGACAGAAATTTACCCATCTGGGTTAAATGGCAATTTCAATTCTGGAATCTATACTGCTCGTACTTGAATGTGAGAAT
>JAURND010000114.1 GCA_030830425.1 Gammaproteobacteria bacterium | reverse complement strand
GTATATGTGAGCATTTTAAGGGAATTTTTTCCGCCAAAATTGGCAAAATATGCCCGTTTGCTCATTATGCTGAATGGTTACGAAAAACTTTTATCTGTGAATAGCCATATACTGGCCTCACTTGAAGATGCTAGTTTTTGAATCCTTGAGGTAAAACAAAAACAGAGTTTTTTTCGCGAAGCCTCTCGATAAAAATCGAGATCCATTTTCCCCCGTTTAAATTCAAAGGGTTATATTGCTCTTACCAAAATAGAATTCTTTTAAGGATATTGTTTTGCGAACCATTATCTTCAAGTAAGCGCGGTATCATACTATTTGGACAGAAAAAGAGGTGCGGCGCTCATTCGTGCCATGTGCACTTTCAATCCTCTTCATTAATGGCCTTGACCGGATCACCCACCCAGTGCCCTTGTTTAACGACAGTATATAAAGTACTTGCTTGATAATAATTACCGTCAGATCCTTCATAAGGAGCTACCCAAACGCGCATCACTGATTCCCCATAACGCAATGGGTCTCCGGTTTCTGTTTTTCCAACGGGATAACCCGTGAGTGTGCTAGATTTAAGCGTGCCTATTTCCATGGGGTATCCACTTTTATCTGCCACATTGGACATATTGTTTTTTTTGCCTATCTTGCCTTGATTCACCATTTTATTGACTTCATCTACACTGGCGCACATTTGCCCTGGCCGCATCGGACAAGAAAATTCTGAGTTCATGCCTTCGCATCCAGATAATAATGCGAAGCTAAAAATAGCTATCAAAAATAGAACACCATTGATCATTGCTGTTCTGTTGAAAGGCCATGAGGTTTTTTTGAGGTTATAAAAAATCATATTGGCGTACGAGTGGCATAACCTATTTTCAGTTTGGGTGAGTACTTGTTTATCAACAGCAATATTCATTTTCATAAAGTTCCTGAGGGGATATAAGTATCTGAGTTTTTAGTCGGCATCAATGCTGCCGGTACCGTGCTATTTTCTTGACTCAGTTTCAGTGAGTCTTGACTAACGCCCTCCATATTTTGTTCGGCAACATTCATGAATGGATTTCCAGCGGCATTAGCGCTACTCACATTATTTAATTTATCTTCTAAACCTTTGACCTGTGTTTGCAAGCTTTGTAATTGCTGGTTTTCTAGCTGTGCATTTTTTTGTTGATTTGCTTTATCTTCGTTGAGTTTCGATAATTGCTGCTGTAGGGTGTCGGTGACTTTTTGCGCATTAGCGACTGCATTTTGGGTTCGTTCCACCCAAACTTTAGATTCATCTACATGCCCTAACGGATTGGAGACCTGAACTTCTTCACCCTTCTCTTTCTCTTTACCAAAAGAAGTTGGACCAGAATCGCTAACCAGCATATAGACACCCCAAAATAAGAGCGCCCCTACGATACCCAATATCGCTAGATTACGTTGCTGTCTTTTTTTGGTATCGCTACTACTGGTCTGTGTTGTTTTATTCTCCATTGCTCACCACCTTATAAAGCAATGTTTTTCCGCCACCAGAAATATTGTAATCACGCAGTGAAATCGCTCTGTCTCCCTGTTGATAAAAAACACGTTCAGCTAAATTTACCGCTTTGATACTGTCATTTTTCACTTCATAGATTTCACCTTTTAGGTGTGAGCCTTCATATAATGCTTTTAAAGTTAGCCTCAATTGATAACCCAGACGTGTGATTTTTGCGTTTTTGACATAAGAGATGTCATAGCCTTCAATTTCACTTAATGTCGCCATGCTACTCATTAATTTAGTTAGAAATTCAGTATATGGCAAAGTGGTTTCAACATGATTTTCTGCAGTAGCCTCTATATTTTTCGGCTTTAGGACTAACATGCTGGCCGTTAAATTTGTTTTTGGATCCATCACTACAACATAGTTATGATTTTGTTCTGTACTGATGAATAAATAAAAAGGGCTATTTTGGTAGGCTGCAGTGGGTTTGATATAAACTGCCCCTTGAGTGTTATCATTCGTGTAGGTATACGCGCCATCTGCACCTCGCAATGTGGCTATTCTGTCTCCCGCCACGGATACTCTGGTGGGCTCTTTGCCTGAAACTTTGATTCGAACACTGCTATTGTCTGTGACTTTAATTTCTTGTGCTTGTGCCGCTCCTGCGAACAAACAGAGCAATAACAGATAACAAAAAAACCCATTACGCATGCTGTTTTTTCTCCTCTTTGAATGATGTGAGTAATAACCGCCCCTGATCATAACGATAGCTAATCAGATAACTAATACGAACAGGTGCTAACGCAGAAGCCCCTACCGTAGATTGCAAATCGCCTGTCACGCTTGCGGTCAGTTTTTTGATATCGACCACCATATTCACGGGATAAAATACAAGATTAATATGCGCGTTCGTCATGTGTTCGTCTTCGGCAACCAGTTCATTTTTAAAAGCGCCATAGAAACTAGGATCGGTATATCTCAATAAAGTTTCTCGTTGAAATTCTGCATTGCTGGGAGTTTTTGTCAGCTTTAGCTGTACAAAAAAGCTACTCATTTCGGACAAATAAGCAGGAGAAACTTCATCATGATCTATCCAAAAAGAACTGTGCACTACTGGCGGCGAGATAATGATTCGCTCTCGATCAACCAAATGAAAAATAGTGCTTGAGAGCAGTATGCATAAGAGTAATAGCCCTGCAGATAAAACCAAATATCCATTTCGCTGTTCGATGATTTGTTGAAATCTCGATTTTTGTATCGCTGTTTTCATGTTTTTTCTCTTCGAAACTTTATTGAATATCTTTACTAAAAGCCAAAATTTGTAAGCGATGAGGCAAAATCAATACAGAAATTCTCGCCGCTTTCTAGAGATTCTAAAAAAAGTTTTCTTCTAAAATCTATTCGTAGCAATAATCCGGATTGCCAGATAGCCGTATGAGGGATTACAAAAGAAGAAATGGCTATCTCCCCTTTTGCCTCGAGCGCGGACTTGCCCAAGCAACGCGTTAAAATTAAGGAGGAAAGTTGCTAAAACAAATATCTATTTCTTAGCCTAAAAAGTGTCTTAAATAAGAGGCAGGCGTTCTTTTGAACCTAAACATCGTTGGTAAATACCAATACATCAGGTTATAAATAAAATAATGCCCTTGCTCACCTTTGATTTTACGTATGCCCATCATAAAAATCAGACCAACGATCATGCCAAAAATAGGACTGTTAAATACCAACATCAAAATCATGAACGGTATGAGAAATACTAAAAACTCATCAATCGTCCATAACATAATTTTAAAAGGTTCATCTAAATATTGAGGGACGTGATATTTGTTCATCATTAATTTGTGCCATTGGCAATATGAATTAAAATATTGAAGAAAACAGAGACAACAACAATGCCAGTGAGCACTAGCAAATTTTTAGTTTTCATATAAGTGCCTAAACCGATAATCCCTTCGGCAGCATAAATATATTTTTTACCTGTGCCATTTATTGTTGCCCATAAACTAGCATCCGTACCGCTTAAAATATCTTCGCTATTATCAGCGAATGTATTTACGCAACACAGACTCAAACTAACACTCAGGGCAATTTTCAAAAAAAATTGCATACGTGGATCACATAGTCGGTACCATATTAATTGAAAAAAACCCATTTTTTTATTTCTCCTTTCTGATGGATTGCAACTCTTGTAATGATTTGAAAAAATCGATAATTAAAAGATGATAGCGCTCTTACTTCAATAAGATTTTTTCGGCGTATTGTTTTAAAAACCAGTACCTTCAATTAAGATCAGAATATTCATTAATTTTTCCCTTGTTTTATGCCTAATGGATCCAGTTTTGTTTTTGGCATGCAAGGAACCGTACTTGTTTGATCACCGCAAACATAAAAATTTGCGGGCTGAGATAACGTTGGCATGGCTTTTTGAATGTGATATGGGTGATTTGTTGCCTGATTCATAGCGCCTTGTTGATAATATGCTTGCGTCCATTGGGTACACCCGACTAACACACATACGCTTATAAGCACTATTACTGGGCAATATCTTTTCTTTTTCATCGACAAGTCATCTGATCTATTTAATTGATGAGGCAATGTATCAATTAAAGTAAAAATAAAAACCCCGTAATTTTTTAAAGTTTTTTTTACTATTCATGATAATCAAGTGGGTCAAAGTGAATTACAGGCTTGGCCAGGATGCTTCGTGTTTTGGCGATTTTCTCGACAATTCCATGAAAATTAGGCAAAAGGTCAGCGATATACCGCTCTTACCTTGAAGTTACTGGTTTTTAAAAAAATATGCTGAAAAAAATACGATAGGGGTAAGAGCGGTATAACCTGTTGAATTTAAGGGGTCAGAAGAATACTTCCCTCTTAAAAAACCCCCTGATTTTGTCTCAGCCTGAAGGCAAAAAAGATAGTATATTCAGGTTGAATAAGTATATACCGCCTTTACTTAAAGGGACTGGTTCAGCAATGAGGGTTATTTCTACGAATAACTTTTACGATAAGGGGCCTTGAGGGCCTTGAGGGAATTGCTGATGAGGATAGGTATATCACAATTTTTAGGGTACAATTTGATATTAGTGGATATTAGATATTCCATCATCTTTGGTCGCTAATCATGCGAATATACCGCTATTACTTGAAAGGACTGAAGAAAATACGATTGGGGTAAGAGCGATATAACCTGTTGAATTTAAAGGGGAATGGATCCCAACCTTCGTCGGGACGCTTCGCGAAAAACTCCCTGGTTTTGTCTCACTTTCGGGGAGAACGAGTGTAGATTCCAAAATTGAAATTGCTATTTGATCCACCATTCTACATCTTGCGACTTGTTTGTCGTATCTATGAAAAGCTCGGTGGTGCATACCCAATTTTAGAAGATGCTGTGATTCATATCACACACATGCATGACATGACAGACTTCCTGAGCGATGAGGTTAAAACACGTATCAAAGGAATCAAGTAATGACTAAAGCACTGTACCTG
>JAURND010000113.1 GCA_030830425.1 Gammaproteobacteria bacterium | reverse complement strand
GGTTGAGACAAAACCAGGGGGTTTTTTAAGGGGGAAGTTTTCTTCTGTCCCCTTAAATTCAAACAGATGATACTGCTTGTATCAAAAAAGCAGGCACATAAAGATTCTCACTTCAGAGATGCAAAAACCAGCATCTTGAAGTGGAATAAGTATAGGTGATTTAGCCGTTGTGGGGGCTTTTGAGATAAAGCCTTTAATCTAGGCTTTGCTTGAAATTAAAGCCTGATGCCCTCAATCCATAATGACGACAAAACCAATATAAAGCAGTATCACGCCAAACATCAAACCAAATAGACTGAACAAAAATGGCATGGATTCTATATATTTTGTCATGATGGCTTTCCATTGCCGCACAAAAATAACACGAAAAGTTCCAGCTAATAACGTGCTTATTCCGACCAAGGTAATCAATAGCATCCATCTTGGCTGAAAACTATTTACAAACACCAATGCTAAACTGCCAAAAATAATGGGCAGTACCCCTGCCATAATGTAACCTGTTTCTGATTTGACCATGTTTTTTGCCATATCACGAGCATCTTCAAGGTTGAACAAAACGCCTAAAGATAAAATAATGGACACAATGCCAAACCAGCGCGCAAAAATTAAGTAAGTCATAATATTATCTCCTGTTTAGCAATTCCCGCTCAAAATGCGGAGCTTGTTTTCTGGTTTTATACCGCTCTTACTTGAAGGTACTGGTTTTTAAAACAATATGCTGAAAAGAATTCTATTGGGGTAAGAGCGGTATAAAATCGGTTGAATTTAAGGGGGCAGCAGAACACTTCTCCCTTAAAAACCCCTCCCTGGTTTTGTCTCACATTGAAGTGAGACGAATATGTGTGAGCATTTTAAGGGAATTTTTTTCGCCAAAATTGGCAAAATATGCCCGTTTGATAATTATGCTGAATGGTTACAAAATAAATTTACAATAGCAGATTTAATGTTATCATCATAATGACCCTAAAACCAGTGGAGCTCATGATGTCCGTTAAAAAGTTTCTGTCAATGACCTTGATTGTTTTATTATTGTTAAGCTTGACAGCTTGTAATCACCAAATGGGCATTCTTAACCCAAAAGGAATCATTGCCTCTGAAGAGCGCAAACTATTTTTTGATGCATTAGCGCTTATGTTAATTGTGGTGATACCTGTCATCATCATGAGTCTTGTTTTCGTTTATCATTATCAAGTATCTCATCGTGTTAAAGATTATAAGCCTAACTGGAGTCATAATCTTTATCTGGAAATCATTTGGTGGACGATACCTTGTATTATTATTTTAGTATTGGCGATTATTACCTGGAAAAAGTCTCATGAGCTTGATCCTTTTCAGCCAATACCTGCTTATAAAGAACCGCCGATGTTAATCCAAGTCATTGCGTTGCCTTGGAAGTGGTTGTTTATATATCCAAAGCAAAATATCGCCACAGTGAATTATCTAGAAATTCCGGTCAATCAACAAGTCGAGTATTGGTTCACCACTGATAACGTACCGATGAGCTCGTTTTTTGTTCCACAATTAGGTAGTCAAATTTATACGATGACAGGTATGCGGACCCGTCTCCATCTTGTGGCGAAAAATATTGGTGTTTATGAAGGGATGAATACCCAATACAATGGTAATGGTTTTGCAGGTATGCGTTTCCAGGCACATGTGGTTGATCCTGCAGAAATGCAACGCTGGGTCACCAAAGTCAAAGCATCTTCCAATCATTTAACTAATCAGACTTATCATCAATTATTAAACCCATCCTTTTCAGAGCCACCCAAATTTTTTGCGGGGACACCTGATGATTTATTTAATCATGTTTTTATGCTTTATATGATGAACACAGGTCCTAATCATCCACGCGAAAACACTAACAAATTTCATCAGGAGTAGCATATGTTGCAAGAATTATTGCTAGGCAAATTAACTTGGGCAGATATCCCTTTTGAAAATCCGTTTGCCATGGGCGCCGGGGTATTTATGGCGATTGCTTTAGTCGCTATTTTATTACTGATTACGTTTATGCGTAAATGGTCATATATCTGGCATGAATGGGTTTCATCCGTTGACCATAAAAAAATTGGGATCATGTATTTGATTTTATCGATGGTCATGTTATTGCGCGGTTTTTTGGATGCCTTATTGATGCGTGGCCAACAGGCGATTTCTGCCGGACATGCAGTGGGCTATTTAAATCCGTCGCATTTTGCGCAAATTTTTAGTGCACATGGCGTGATTATGATTTTTTTTGTGGCGATGCCGTTTATGTTTGCCTTGATAAACCTTGCCGTGCCGCTGCAAATTGGCGCACGTGATGTGGCGTTCCCTTATTTGAATTCTGTGAGTTTTTGGCTGACTTTTGTCGGCGCCATGTTATGTAACATTTCATTGGTTGTTGGAGATTTTGCGCAGACTGGCTGGCTTGCCTATCCTCCTCTATCGGAATTGTATTACAGTCCTGATTCGGGGGTTGATTATTATATTTGGTCTTTACAGATTGCAGGTGCGGGTACATTGCTGGCGGGTATTAATTTTGTTGTCACTATCATCAAGATGCGATGCAAGGGAATGACCCTAATGAAGATGCCGATTTTCACCTGGTCTGCGCTATGCTCCATGATTTTGGTGGCGCTAGCCTTTCCAGTGTTAACCGTAACTTTGGGGCTACTAGCGCTAGACCGCTATATGGATATGCATTTTTTCTCAGATTTTTCCGGCGGCAATGTGATGCTGTATGTCAATTTGATTTGGGCATGGGGGCATCCAGAAGTTTATATTCTGATTTTACCTGCGTTCGGCGTTTTTTCTGAAGTGGTTGCAACTTTTAGTCAGAAAAGATTGTTTGGTTATACGAGCATGGTATGGGCTTTAGTCGTCATTACTTTTTTAGCATTCATTGTTTGGTTGCACCATTTTTTCACGATGGGCGCTGGTGGGGACGTCAACGCATTTTTCGGCATTATGACGATGATTATTTCGATTCCAACCGGTGTTAAAGTATTTAACTGGTTATTTACGATGTACAAAGGTCGTATTATTTTGACAACACCAATGCTTTGGGTCACTGCATTTTTTACTACGTTTGCGATTGGCGGTATGACTGGCGTTATGATGTCCGTACCCCCCATTGATTTTCAGGTGCATAACAGCCTATTTTTGATCGCACATTTTCATAATGTCATTATTGGCGGAGTTTTATTCGGTTATTTTGCGGGAATTATTTATTGGTTTCCTAAAGTATTTGGTTTTCATCTCGACGAAAAATGGGGAAAGCGCTCATTTTATTGCTGGGTATGTGGTTTTTATCTGGCATTTATGCCTTTATACATAGTGGGCTTGAATGGTTTTATGCGCCGTACTGATCATTATGATAATGTTTTATATCAGCCTTATTTGATTGCTGCAGCTGCTGGCGCATGCTTGATTTCCATCGGCATTCTCTTTCAAATCATTCAGTTAATTGTCAGTATCCGTAAACGTAAACAGTTTCGAGACCATACGGGAGATTTTTGGAATGCTCGCACCTTAGAATGGACTGTGTCTTCGCCAGCACCTATCTATAATTTTGCATTTTTACCTACAGTTTCTACTATTGATCAGTTTTGGTACGATAAAGAGCGGCAAATTGGTGAGGAGCGCATTCATCCTCAAGATATTCATTATCAACCGATTCATATGCCTAAAAATACCCCATTAGGATTTATCATTGCTATTTTTTCAGGGGTTTTTGGTTTTGCTTTGATTTGGCATATGTGGCTCCTCGTATGCATTGGTTTAATCGGTATGATTGCAACAGTGATTGCTCGTACGTTTTCAACCGATACTGATTATTATATTGATGCTGAAACAGTTAAGGCGACTGAAATAGCACACTTTAAGGAGGGGGTTCATGCATAATATATTGGTCCATGATGAACATGGACATGATAGTGATGGCGCGGATGTATTTGGTTTTTGGCTATATATAATGACGGATTGCGTTCTATTTGGAACGCTGTTCGTTGCATTTTTGTCGCTCACTTACCCGCTTATGGCTGGGCCAAGTTTAAAAGATTACATTGATTTGTCTCAAGTTTTGGCCGAAACCTTTTTCTTGTTGACATCCAACCTAACTTTTTTTATCGCTATCCTGTATTTGAATAAAAATAAAATATTTTCAGCGCAGCTGTGGTTAGCAATTACTTTCTTATTGGGCGTCGGTTTTGTTTACTTAGAAATTCATGAGTTTGTACATATGGCTCATGAAGGTTTTCGTTGGAATGTCAGTGGTCATATCTCTGCATTTTTTACCTTAGTGGGAACGCATGGGTTACATGTTAGTTTTGGGTTGCTGTGGATTTTAACGATGATTATTCAGTTACCTTTTATTAAAACTTCGCAAATTAGAACTCGCCGCATGACTTATTTAGGATTGTTTTGGAACTTTTTAGATATCGTGTGGATTTTTTTGTTTACCATCGTTTATTTAACAGGAGCCATCTAATATGAGCAATCATAACATCGTTCAACCTGATTTTGGTGTTGGTGAAAAAAAAGTCAGCATATATCTATTTGGTTTTGTTAGCTGTTGCATACTTACCATCATTGCTTTTTGGGCGGTCATGTCAGGGCGGTTTTCTCATCGCGTGATGTTTTTTATCATCTATCCTGCAGCAATAATTCAATTTTTAGTACAAGTCATTTGCTTTTTGCGTTTACATACGCAAACTCAATCAGGCAAAAATAACGTCATTAGTTTTATTTTTACCGGCGTTGTTCTCCTGACTATTGTTGTAGGGTCTCTTTGGATTATGTGGACCTTAAATTATAATATGATGCACTAATAACCATAGGCTGTTCTGAAAGAAAATATTATTGGGCGCGAGCAGTGTAATGGATTAAATTTAAAAGGGAAACAGACCGCTTTTTACAGCAGCTCCCGCTACTTTTTGAAGTCTCTAAAAAAAAGAGTTTTTGATAAAATTTGTTCGAAGAAATAACCCCATTGCTGACAACTGCATGGGGGATTGTAAAGGGGGAGAGTGCGCTTCTCCCGCTGAATCGCGAGCGCGGACTTGTCCAAGCGAAGCGTTAAAATAAGGAAGCAAATGACGCGTTTTCGGCGGAAATTGCTGTATTTTAATCATTTTAAGGAGACCTGCCTATGTCATCTGTACTTGTATGTCAAAGTGCCCCTGATTTTACCGCCTCTGCTGTGTTAGCAGATGGCAGTATTGAAAATAATTTTTGCCTGTCCAGCGCACTAAAAGGTAAATATGGATTAATTTTTTTCTATCCCTTAGATTTCACCTTTGTTTGTCCCACCGAATTAGTGGCGTTAGATAATCGAATAGCAGAATTTCAGCAGCGTAATGTTGAGGTTATTGCGATTTCAATTGACTCTGCGTATACGCACTCTGCTTGGCGCAATACACCTATTGCTAAAGGCGGTATTGGCCCCGTGAAATATACGATGGTCGCCGATATTAAGCATGACATTACTCGCGCTTATGGCGTTGAAAATGCAGGCGGCGTTGCTTTACGAGGTGCTTTCTTGATTGACAAACAAGGTAAAGTCAAAGCCCAACATATCAATGATTTACCGATTGGACGTAACATTGATGAGCTCATTCGAATTGTAGATGCATTACAATTTCATGAAGAGAACGGTAATGTTTGTCCGGCTAACTGGTCAAAAGGGAGTAAGGGAATGCTCGCTTCTCAAGAGGGCGTCGCTAATTTTTTGACTGAAAATGCCACCGCGCTCTAATAAACTTTTGCAGCAACTCCGGCTCAAAACGCGGAATTTGCTGCCTGATTTTAACGGATCGCTGCAATAAGTCTGGGCTCAGTTGAGGGAGAGAAGCGCGCTCTCTCCCTTAACAATCCTTCATGCAGTTGTCAGCAATAGGACTATTTGCGGTGAATTGCTGTCACAAAAAAACTTTTTTTAGCTGCTTTAAAGGGTAATACGAATGACTGACACTTTTGTTCATTCAACCTAACTGTGCGGTTTTTTATGTTTTTAATAAGGGCAGAATATTCCCCCCTTTAAATTCAAACAGATGATACTGCTCGTATGAAAAAAGCAGACACCTAAAAATTTGCACTTTCAAGTAAGAGCGGTATACATGCAATTACAAGAAGCCATCTCGCGCTGTCCCCTGATCGCTATTTTAAGAGACATCAGGCCGCATGAAGCCCTTCAGATTGGTCATGTGTTGATTGAGATTGGCTTTACCTGCCTTGAAGTTCCTTTGAACTCGCCAGAAGATCCGCTAGCGAGCATTTATCATCTCAGTCATGCCTTTAAAGGGAAAGCCCTGATCGGTGCAGGCACGGTTTTAAATCGTGACGCCGTGCTCGAAGTCGCTAAATGTGGCGGTCGTTTGATTGTCATGCCCCACACAGATATTGCTACGATTCATTCGGCTAAAAAAAATGGGCTATATTGTATCTCTGGGTTTAGCACACCTACTGAAGCGTTTACGGCAATCGATGCAGGTGCAGATGCTTTAAAACTTTTTCCCGCCAACGGCGCTGCCCTATTAAAAGCAATGACCGCTGTTTTACCCAAAGAAATCCCTATTTTTCCCGTCGGCGATATAGACCATACGATGATGGAAGATTATATTAAAGCAGGTGCCACCGGTTTTGGATTAGGGAGTGAGCTTTATCAATCAGGAGATTCTCCGGGTAAGGTGGCGAAGTCTGCTAGAATATTTTATGACACATTTCGCCAATTATCTTAGTTTAAAAAGTCGAGTTGTACTTTTTACAGGGGATCAGATGGTATTGGCGTGGCATATCGTTCAAAATGTTTTCGCACAAGGCGCAAAACTAGTGTTTATCGGCAAACAGATCGTGCCAAACAACAATGGCAATGATTAAACGCGCAATATCAGGCCTCTCCATGATTTATTTCCGGCTCTTTTGAAATTTAAGTGGATAAATGTGAAATTGGTAGTAGCTTGATAAGCAGATATACTCGTTCTCCCTGAAAGTGAGAAAAAATCAGGGGGTTTTTTAAGGGCAAAGTGTTTTGCTACCCCCTTAAATTCAAACAGATGATACTGCTCGCATCAAAAAAGCAGACATCTGCAGACATATAAAGATACTCACTT
>JAURND010000112.1 GCA_030830425.1 Gammaproteobacteria bacterium | reverse complement strand
TTACGCTCTTTCGTCGTCAGCTCTACTGGTGCGCTACTGGCGCCTCTGTGTATGTTTGAACGAAACTCACCTGGTTTGGCTTTACGCTCCATACTGGCAATGACTTTCCCGCCGACCACCAAACAACGGATGTCTGATCCTTGAGATTCTTTGATATATTCCTGCACCATAATATTCACTTTCATCCCTAAAAAAGCTTCAATCACACTTTCAGCTGCTTGATTAGATTCTACTAATACCACACCAATGCCTTGTGTGCCTTCTAATAATTTGATGACCAAAGGTGCACCACCGACCATCGTAATCAGATCTTTAATGTCTCCGGGGGAATGCGAAAAACTCGTGATCGGTAGCCCTACGCCCTTGCTTGATAATAATTGCAAACAACGCAATTTGTCTCGGGATCGCGTAATAGCCAGAGAACGATTCATGCAATAAACATCCATCATCTCAAATTGTCGAATTAAAGCAGCACCATAAAACGTGATAGATGCGCCGATACGAGGAATGACAGCATCAAATTTAGGTAAATCTACACCCCGATAATGAATAGAAGGGTGATGCGAGGCAATATTCATATAGCAACGCAAAGGATTGACTAAATAAACTTGATGCCCACGCTCTGTAGCTGCTTCAACTAAGCGTTTAGTCGAATACAGTTTGGGACCTCTGGTTAATATGGCTATTTTCATGGTGAATTCCTTGAGGGAAAAGTCGCGACTTAGACGCAAAGACGAAATAACTTCCCATCCTAGGTTGATTTGGACAATAAAAAAGAAAGCGCTGGATTAACCAACAACCGTTTTTGCATCGCTGTTCTACCTAATAACATTCTAAAATTCATGGTATCTCGATTTGTGAGTGTTAACTCAATAGACCAAATATCATCTGCTATTCTCAAGGGTGTTTCAATGACATAACGACGCTCTTTATGCCCACCAGAATCAATTACCCAACGAATATCTTTTACTTTTGCCGTACAAAGAATCACTGTATCTGTACGTCGTTGAACAGGATGCATTTTAAAATAGATATAATGTTCATCTTGTTTTTTAAAAGACTCCATTTCAAAAGCATGCAAAGCTGATGTGCGAGCACCCGTATCTATTTTGGCTTTTATTTTGTCGATACCCAATTCCGGCAGAGAAACCCATTCACGCCAACCAATCAAAGAAGGTGCTTTTTTTTGCCTTGAAATACTTTTATTTTTTTCTGTTTTTTCCATCAGTCATGAATCCTATACTACTTCAATCTGAAAATACCAATGTTTATAGCTTCAGTTTGAGACAAAACCAGAGGGGTTTCACCAAGCCTCGCAGCTTAGATCTATACTCATCTCACTTCAATGTGAGACAAAATAAGGGGGTTTTTTAAGAGGGGGGTACTCTTCTGTCCCTTAAATTTAACAGGTTATACCGCTCTTACCCCAGTCGCATTTTTTTCAGCATATTGTTTTAAAAACCAACACCTTCAAGTAAAAGCGGTATAGGGTCAAAGTATATAGACAGAAAAACATATCCACAACACTTGATAGTGCCTTGATAGCCCATAGCAATTTTTCGCCACAAAAGAAATTCTCCCCCTTCCTTACTCCCCAAAAACACACCTATTACGGGGTTTTTAATCTCCGTTTTTTGATTATCCTCTCTCTAATTTAAATCCATTAGACTTTTTGCAAAATTCAACATCATGTCCACATTCTATGTCGTCACTTACGGCAACGGTGAATTGCTATCGAAAGTGTTTAGTGCAATCGCACAAGCACTGCATGGCAATAACGCCACCTTCAAAACGCTGTTTCATTTATCACTAGTCCTAGGCGGCACTTGGGCCATCGTGAATATGATTTTACAGCGGAATATATTGGCGGGTGTGCAATGGCTGGGGATTTACTATATTGCATTTTATATTTTATTGCTGCCTTCCAGCGCAGTCGTTATCGTTGATCGCATCAATACTGACCCTATCGATCCTGTAGACAATGTGCCGCTGGGTGTGGCTGTCATGGCCAGTTACACCAGCGCCATCGGAGATAGTGTCACTCAGCTGATCGATCGCACGTTCTCATTCAACAAACAACTGCGCTACAGTCAATCTGGCATAGCCAAAAGTTCAGATTTAGTTGCTGCGGCTAGCAATTTTCAAATTCCCGATCCTGATTTTGAGCAAAATCTACAAGCGTTTCTCAATCAATGCGTGTTTTACGATGTTTTAAGCGGAAAATATAGCACCAAAGAGTTATTGGCGAGTACCGATTTATGGGGATTGCTCAAACGCTATCCCTCACCCATTCGCACTTTTTTATACGATCAATCACTCACAAGCTGTGAAGATGGCGCGACATTATTAGAGGAAAAATGGGGTAACGTCATTCAAGAAATAGCAACGCGATATGGCTCTCGATTATTTCCAGACATCCATAGCAACGAAAAAGCTGCCGATCAATTGATTGATAATTTGGGTATTAGTTACGCCTTTCTTAGCGATGGCCGAATCGCTGAAGATGGTCGATTTTTAATTCAACAAAACGCAATGAGTAACGCCATTTATAATGGCATTTTAGCCTGGGCAACTCGCGTAGGTGCTGGCGCTGCCGTCAGCAATGGCAATTTCAATCGCACAGTGCAGCAAAATCGCATGAGCGCACAAAGTATCGGGCAAGACATGGGCAATTGGGTCTCAATGCTCAAAAACGTGTGTGAAGGCGTCTCTTATGCTGCGTTTGTTATCATGATTTTGCTCATGTTATTTCCTGTCGGCTGGCGATTATTGATGTACTATATCTATACATTATT
>JAURND010000111.1 GCA_030830425.1 Gammaproteobacteria bacterium | reverse complement strand
TGCTGCCCCCTTAAATTCGAGCAGTATAAACTGTTTGAATTTAAGGGGGCAGCAGAACACTTCCCCCTTAAAAAACCCCCTGGTTTTGTCTCACTTTCAGGGAGAACGAGTATATACTGCTCGTACTTGAATGTGAGAATTTTAATGTATCTGTTTTTTTGATACGAGCAGTATAAACTGTTTGAATTTAAGGGGGCAGCAGAACACTTCCCCCTTAAAAAACCCCCTGGTTTTGTCTCACATTGAAGTGAGACGAGTATATACCGCTCTTACCCCAATCGCATTTTTTTCAGCATATTGTTTTAAAAACCAGTACCTTCAAGTAAGAGCGGTATATTCCACTCATCTTTAGGAAGCATTTTGCTTTAGCCCGAAATTCTCACTACACTTTAAAGTTGATTCTGAGCAGTAATTCCCCCTACCCTTTAAAGTATTTAAACTAAAGGCTTCTTTGTAACATTTTTTCGTAGCAACAACTCGCATTGCTGGCAACCGCATGGGGGATTGCAAAGGGGGAGAGCGCGCTTCTCCGCTTTTGCCGCGAGGGCGAATTTGTTCAAAAGACGCATTAAAACCAAAAAGCAAATTCCGCGTTTTGAGCCGGAATTGCTGGGTAGCGGACAAGATTGCGATGCTTTAATTCAAGCTACCATGACAATGTTTGAATTTTTTGCCAGATTGGCAAGGACAAAAATCGTTACGCCCTACCTTAGAATGACCTGAATTGAGTGGTTTATCTGCTAAAGGGTCAGTTTGATCTGGAGAAAACCCATGATCTGGCTTTATAATCGCCTCTAAATCTTCGGTTAATGGGGTGACAGGTAATTCAGGGTGTAAAAATTGCAAATTGTGCACAGCAGATTCTTGTCTGCGCTGCGCTTCTATGGCTTCGGCCGTCAATACACTTTGCGAGTCTAATTGACTAAGAGCCCCCGCCACATCTCGTTTAATGCTGTTTAACAAGTCGGTAAACATTAAAAAAGATTCGCGCTTGTATTCTTGTTTTGGATTTTTTTGCGCATAACCACGAAGATGAATACCTTTACGTAAATGATCCATTGAAGCTAAATGCTCTCGCCAATGGGTGTCTAAGCTGTGTAACATGGTGGTTTTTTCAACTTTTCGTAAGATATCTGAGCCTATTTTTATTTCTTTTTCTCGGTAGGTTTGTGTGATTTTTTCAAAAACATATTGACGCAAAGTTTCTTCGTGCATGGAAGCGTCATTATCTAGTAACTGCGCCAAAGATAATGGAATACCAAATTCTTGCGCAATTTGTTTTTCTAATTCAGCGATATTCCATTGTTCTTCTAAACTTTGGGCAGGTATAAATTCATCAATGACGACTTGAATGACATCATGAAAAATCGCATCAATCGTGTCAGAGATATTATCTGTGGCCATTAGTTCTCTGCGCTGTAGATAAATGATTTTACGTTGATCATTAGCGACATCATCGAATTCTAAGAGTTGTTTTCGAACATCAAAGTTATGGCCTTCTACTTTGCGTTGCGCATTTTCTATCGATCGGGTAATAATCGTATTCTCAATCACTTCATTTTCCTTCATACCTAAACGACGCATAATATTACCCATGCGTTGAGGGGCAAAAATACGCATCAGATTGTCTTCTAGGGACAAATAAAATTGGGAAGAACCCGGATCTCCTTGGCGACCAGATCGCCCACGCAATTGATTGTCAATGCGCCTAGATTCATTGCGTTCTGTGCCTAGCACATGTAAACCGCCTGCAGCCAATACTTGGTGATGTCGTTTTTCCCATTCCAATTTATGTGCTTTAAGGGTTGATTCATCGACTTCTTTTAATTCAGATAATTCTGCTTGTAGATTCCCTCCTAATACGATATCCGTGCCGCGCCCTGCCATATTAGTGGCAATGGTGACTGCGCCAGGCCTGCCGGCTTCAGCAATAATGCTTGCTTCCTGTTCGTGAAATTTAGCATTGAGTACTTGATGCGGTATTTTTTCTTTGTTTAGAAAGTCTGATAAATATTCAGAATTTTCGATAGATGCTGTGCCGACCAAAATCGGCTGCCCTTTTTCTCTGCGTTCCTTAATATTCATGACAATCGCTTCAAACTTGGCTTTTTTGGTCAGATAAACTTGATCGCCCAAATCACGCCGAATAACAAGTTGATTAGTGGGAATCACCACGACTTCTAAGCCATAAATTTGCTGGAACTCATAAGCTTCAGTGTCGGCGGTACCCGTCA
Organism: Gammaproteobacteria bacterium; assembly: GCA_030830425.1. Taxonomy (GTDB): domain Bacteria; phylum Pseudomonadota; class Gammaproteobacteria; order JAURND01; family JAURND01; genus JAURND01. Next base: position 1,195 of record JAURND010000111.1, on the reverse strand, counting down.
TACCGCTAATTTTTTGATAGGTGCGAAAATAGTTTTGAAGCGTAACAGAAGCTAGGGTTTGATTTTCACTTTTAATGAGAACGCCTTCTTTGGCTTCTGTCGCTTGATGCAAGCCATCAGACCAGCGACGTCCTGGCATTAATCTACCCGTGTGTTCATCCACAATAATAACTTCATTGTCTTTGACAATATAAGCCACATCACGCTGATAGAGGGTGTGTGCTCGAAGTGCCGCATATAAATGGTGCATTAACAAGATATTACTAAAGTCATATAAACTGGTGCCCTCTTTTAGTAAGCCTGCTTGGGCCAGTAATTTTTCTGTTTGGACATGCCCTTCTTCAGTCAGATAAACCTGATGCGTCTTTTCATCGACGGTATAGTCGCCAGGGCCATTTTCTTCGATCTGTTTTTGTAGCTGAGGCGCAATTTTATTCATGTCGATATAAAGATCTGAGCTCTGCTCAGCCATACCTGAAATAATAAGCGGTGTTCTTGCCTCATCAATTAAAATTGAATCGACCTCATCAATCACAGCATAATGTAAATCTCGCTGCACTTTAGCCTCTATATTAAAGGCCATATTGTCGCGCAAATAGTCAAACCCAAACTCGTTATTGGTACCGTAAGTGACATCTGCGTCATAGGCTGCTTTTTTTTCTGCATGGGAGAAGTCTGATAAATTAACACCGACGGTCATGCCTAAAAATTCAAAAATGGGTTGCATCCATTTTGCATCGCGTTTGGCCAGATAATCATTGACGGTGACAATATGCACGCTTTTACCTGTTAAAGCGTTTAAATAAGCGGGTAAAGTGGCCACTAATGTTTTACCTTCACCCATGCGCATTTCAGCAATTTTTCCGGCATGTAGCACAATGCCGCCGATGAGCTGCACATCAAAATGTCGTAATCCCAATGTTCGCACACTAGTTTCACGAACAACTGCAAACGCTTCTGTTAATAGATTATTTAAGAGTTCTCCAGATTGCAGGCGCAATTTGAATTCAACTGTTTTGGCTTTTAGCTCATTGTCAGATAACTGCTGCATCAAAGGTTCTAATTGGTTGATTTTTTCAACAAGCTTCATCATTCGTTTGATAAGCCGTTGATTTCGAGTACCAAATATTTTTTGAAAAATTGGGGTCATCATAGGATTTTTGTGTAGAGAGGGTGCTGTGTTATACTCATCTCA